>CAWUNH010000009.1:0-15006 GCA_963923435.1 uncultured bacterium | reverse complement strand
AAAAAAAACCCGCCATAGGCGGGTTTTCATTCATCTGTGGATCCGGAGAGATTCGAACTCTCGTCCAAATGTGGTTTAAACAAGCTTTCTACACGTTTAGGTTAAATTTAGGTGTCGGCACAGGCCAGGTAATTAACCGAACCAAACCTGTACGTAGTTGCTGGTATTGAGTTACATCGCAACCCTGTTAACTCAAGTTGTACCTTTTCGGTGCATCGGATGGCAGCGCTGTACAACAAAGCTCTGCCGGATGCAACGGCTGGTTAATCCTAGATTAAGCAGCCATGGCGTAGTTAGACTCGCCAGTTGAAGTTTGAAGGTTCCGTTTAAAGAGAGTTTCCAACAACGCTCTACGTGCTTACTTCTCTAACGCGCACACTGTCAAAACCGGTCGGACCCAAAATGTCAAATAACGCTTAAAGCTACTCAATTAAATGAGTGCTTAAGTGCCGCTTCCATTTCTTTGTCCTTTTTTAACAGACGTTCCATTAATTCGTACTGGCATTCAATATCGGGTAAAAGGCCTCGCCCTTGCGTGTTTTGCGGGTTGTGCTGAACCATTCGGTACAATGGCAAGCGGTAGGTAAAGGGCAGGTGTTTAAACCGGTAGTGATAAAAAACACCGGCATTGCATCCGTCGGCCCCGCCTCCAGTTTCTGATCCAATAAAGCGGGTATTGGGCCGCAACTTTAAATACGAAGCCAATAAAACAGCGGCTGAAAAGGTGCCTTTATTAATAAGTACGGTTAACTTACCCTTATATCCTTTATTTTGATAGGGTTTTAATTGGTATTGGTAAAATTGTGTATCCTGCTTTTGGATATGCCGGGCGTGCAGGTTAAAATACCTGTCTGAAAATTTTAATAAAAATCTCAATTTAAAGGGAACGCTTTGGGTAGTCTTTTTTCGATACACCTCAAACTCACAGGTTTGGTTTATAAAAAAGCGAAGGTAGTGCAGGGCAGCAGAAATACGCCCTCCCGGATTATCTCGTAAATCCAAAATCAACAACGAGGGATTTAAACTTTTTATTTTGCGTAAAATTTTTAGGCGGGTAAAAACATGTAAACCCGCATTAAACTGTCGAATGCTCAGTAAAACCGTGCTGTCGTTAATTTGCTCAAGGTTTTGAATTTTAGGGTTTTTTATAAAATTTCGATTACGGACCCGAGGCTTTACCGGGGCTTGAGAAGTAAGGCAATAGTGCAATGTGTCCTGTTGATGAATCAGCGTTAAATCCCAGTCCTTTTGTGGAGAGGCCGAATGCTCTAACCATTGGTTTAAGTATAGCGAGCGGCTTAAAAAGTAATCTCGGGAGGCTTCATGAAAACCATCAATACTTACCCAATTACGAAGCGTACGGTAAATAGAATCTGCTGAGGTATTTTGAATGCAATAAACGCGGTCTCCGGTTTTAACCATCGAATCGCCTCTAAGCACCCGAATTTGCCCCGCATAGGGAATGAGTTTTATGGAACGCGATACCGGAGAACCTTGTTTTGCATACAATTCCGAATGCCCACATTGCATTCCAGCCACAAAGGTTTTTAGGGCAGTATAGGCCTCCCATTCACTTATCGTACTGTTTTCCGAAAACAGGTTTCGTAATCTATAAAACTGCGAATCCAGTTGTTGCGCAGAAACATAATACCCATAACCGGGATGAAACTGTTTAATCCAAGGGTACCAATCGCCTATTGCATCCTGCCATTGTTTTCCGCTCAGGTTTTGAGCGGTACATACCTGTTGGGCAACCAGCAGCGAGCAGGATAAAATTAAATTGCGTAGCATAGTTGTTGTACCTTTGTAAAAATACTAAACCATGCGTGTTATAAAAATTGGGGTTTTACGAGAAGAAAAACAACCCGCCGATAAACGGGTTCCATTAACTCCGCTCATTTGTGCCGATTTAATGCAGCGTTTTAAAAATCTTCGAATAGTTGTACAGCCAAGTTCGCACCGATGTTACCGCGACGCAGAGTACAGCGCCTTTGGCGTTGAACTGCAGGAAAACTTAAACGACTGCGATGTATTAATGGGTGTAAAAGAAGTACCTGTTCCACTTTTAATTGCCAATAAAACCTATTTTTTCTTTTCTCATACAATTAAACAGCAAGCTCATAACCAAAAACTCATGCAGGCTTTAATAAAACATAAAATCCGCATGATAGATTACGAAACCCTAACCGATGCACAGCATAACCGAATTATTGGATTTGGGCGGTATGCCGGAATTGTAGGCGCCTACAACGGATTGCTGGGGTACGGATTAAAATACGATTTGTACCGCTTAAAGCCGGCTCATGCCTGCCGAGACCGTGCCGAAATGGAAGAAGAGCTAAAACGCGTTAAATTACCCAATGTAAAAATTGTTTTAACCGGCGGAGGTCGCGTGGCAAATGGAGCCATCGAAACGCTCAGTACCCTGCGTATTCGTAAGGTTACTGCCGAAGAGTTTTTAACCTGTACGTTCCGCGAACCGGTTTACTGTCAACTTAACCCCCGCGACTACGTGGAACGCAGAGAAGATCATAATTTTGATTTAAATGAGTTTTTTTTACATCCCGAGCGATACACCTCCCGTTTTGGGCCCTATACCCGCCAAGCCGATATTTATATTTCGGCCCACTATTGGGATCCCAAGGCGCCTAAAATGTTTACTTTGGAGGAACTTACCTCCAGTGGTTTTAAACTGTCGGTTATTGCAGATATTACCTGTGATATGAACGGATCCATACCAACCACGCTTCGCTCCTCCTCCATTCAAAATCCATTTTACGGGTACCATACCCGTAATTTATCAGAGGATCTTCCGTTTAAAAAAGAAAGCATTTGCATAATGGCGGTTGATAATTTACCCTGTGAACTACCGCGTGACTCAAGCGATGATTTTGGAAAAGATTTAACCGATCGGGTTTTGCCCTATTTGCTTGGACCGGATCCCGATGCCATTATTGATCGTGCAACACTCTGCAGTGAAGGAGCCTTAAAACCAGCATTTAACTATTTGTCGGATTTCGCCAGCTCCAGTTTGTAACCTTTTTTAATTTAGGGATTATACAGGTAAAACAACCTGTTATGAAAACCGTATATGCATGCTTAGCAGCCCTTTTAATAAACAGTGCTGCATTAAAATCGCAAGACCTTAGCTCTACTTTTAGTTTAAATCCGGTCCAAAAAAGTACTGTTAAAACCATACAAAAAAAACAAGAAAAACACCGCTGGGGATTGCTTGCAGCAATTAAAAACGGATTGATTAAATTAAAAGTGATGGGCCAGAGTACCAATTTGGAGCTGGATATAAACAATATCAGCAGTGAAGATTTAGAAATTGTTTTGGAACCCGGTTACATTTTTAAAGCCAGCGGAGCTAATTCGGAAAAATTTCAAAACATAATTATACCAACCGAACAAACCTTTGCGCTTTCCAAAAAAAGTAAAGAAACCTTTAAGTTAACGGGTTATTGCTGCAATGCCACCCGGAGTTCCGCCAAGGAAAACACTCCCTTTGTAATTGCGGGCAAAGCCAGCGGATCACTCATGAAACTTTGTAATTTTATTAATACACATCCGTTAAACCCGGAAGGAATACAAAGCGCAGTGCATTGTTTTACCGACCAGAAAGATGCAAATGCTATTACTTCCAATCCCTTGCTAAAAACTTTTGTTCAAAACCTGGTGGGTAGTATGCAAAATGCCATTCAAATTGATCAAACCCTGTATGTATTTAAACGGATTTATTATCAACTTCCAGAATCGCAACACATTAAAATTACCATTCGTGATTACGCCGGTAACATTGTATACGAATACCATAACCCAAAGTTGGTTAAACGGGGACGTTACATATACGATTTTAATTTGGAGGCACAGGACTGGGCAAAAGGACTCTACGAAGTCAGCATCAACAGCCCAACGGCTACCCTGGCCAAAGAGGAGTTTAAGATCTAATTACTTTGTAATGATTCGGCCCATCAGAGCATTAACTTCCGATTTTAAAACCGTTAGTTTTTGAATCTCGTGCAAAATGAGTTCAGATTCTTCAGGAGCTGCTTCTTTAAGCAGCTCTTGTTTTTCTAATATAATTTGTTGAAGGCGTTTTTCTTTGTAACTGAACAAAACATGCTCGGTTTGTTTTTTTATTGAATTTAGTTCCGGTTCTATTTCAACGCCATAGCTAATCCATTTTTCGCTTAAATCGTGGGGTAAAATAACCGATTGGGCAATAAATGCGGCAATTTCGGGATTGGTATGTTGTACCAGCAAGGAGGCGCTTGGAAAACGCCGTGCTTTAGACTCTGCATTTAAATAATCCAATACCATCTGATGCCGGGGATCGGAAAATTGCAAATCGTCCTGCCATAGTTCAAATAAAATAAATTCTGTAAGGGTAATGTTTAAAGGTATATCTTGGCCTTGTTCATTTTCTGCAAGTGTTTCAATTTGGCAAGATCCGTATAAAACCATTATTCTTAACAAAGCCAACTCTTCTGCCCAACCAGCGGCGGGCTCACTGGCCTGCGAAGTCGTAGGCTGCGGAATTTCTGCCGCCAGGGGTTGAACCGCTTGAAGTTCGCGTTTTGATCCGGCCCTTGCCTGCCGCTGACGGTTAACTTCCTGCTGAATGAGCGATTCGGTTATTGCCAGCTGATTGGCTGCCGACTGAACATACAGGGTGCGGGTAATAGAATCCGGAATGCAGGCAATCCATTGGGCGAGTTCGCGTATTAAAAGTGATTTTTGAACCGGATCGCTTTGCTTTAATTCCTGAATTTGACGAATGGTTTTATTAAGAGCGTCTTCTGCTTGAGATTCTAAAAAAGATTTGAGTGCTTGTTCTCCAAAGGCCCTTGCATAAGAATCGGGGTCATGAGAATCCGGAAAAACAACGGTTTTAACCTGCAAACCTTCCTCCAGCAACATGGGGATGGCGCGCTGTGCGGCTTTTTGTCCTGCCTCATCACCATCGTAAACAATAATTACCTTACTGGCAAATCGATGTATGGCCTTTACCTGTTCCACCGTTAAAGAAGTTCCACTGGAAGCAACCACATTTTGAATTCCGCTGCGGTGCATGCTAATTACATCCATGTATCCCTCTACCAAGTAACAGTTGTCGGATTGCTGAATGTGTTTTTTACCCTGCCATAAACCGTATAAAATTTTACTTTTTTTGTAAACGGGCGATTCGGGACTGTTAATGTACTTGGCGGTTTTGGTAAGCTGCCCCAATGCGCGTCCTCCAAATCCAACCACGCGTCCGGCTTCGTCGTGTACGGGAAACATGACCCGTCCTGCAAATCGGTCAACCGCCAATTCGGCAGATTGTGTTGACGTTACCTCCTGACCAGGCAACAAACTCATACCGGACTCTAAAAGATATTCAAGTTTAAACCCCTGCTTTAAAGCCGCTCGTGTAAACCCTCTACGATCGGAAGCGCTGTAGCCCAATTCAAAGCGCGAAATAAGTTCCGATTCCAAACCCCGTTCGCTCCAATACCCCAAACCAATGGATCGGCCTTCGTCCGATTCCAGCATGGTTGTTTTAAAATAATCCCGAGCATAGGACAACACGACCGAAATGCTTTCTCGTGCTTGCTGCTGCTCTATTTCTGCATCGGTTAATTGCCGTTCTTCAATAGCTATTCCGTATTTGGAGGCCAGCCATTTTAAAGCTTCGGGATAACTTAACTTTAAATGGTCCATTATAAAGTTTACCGTATTACCGGCTTTGCCGCAGCCAAAACATTTGTATATCCCTTTTACGGCTGATACTGTAAACGACGGGGTTTTTTCGCCATGAAAAGGACAAAGTCCCAATAAATTTGCACCCCGTTTTTTTAAAGTTATAAAATCGGCTATCACCTCTTCAATGCGGGCTGTTTCCAATATGGCCTCTATGGTTTCTCGGGGTATCATGCCATTGATTTAAGCATCTTGCAGGTGGTTTGAACCATGTCTTCGGTGATATCCAAATGGCTGACCATACGAACCGTTTGTGCCCCAAAGGGCGCCACACGAATACCGGACTCTAATAAAATTCTTTCAAACGCATCGGGACTCATGCGCCGGTCATCTAATTTGAAAATAACAATGTTGGTATAGGTTGGTAAAACCTCTAAAACAAAGGGAAGTTCTTTTAAGGTAGCTTCCAGCGTTTTAATTTTTACATGGTCCTCTTTCAGGCGCCCGGTGTGATGCGTTAAGGCATACATGCCCGCTGCAGCTATAAAACCGGCCTGTCGCATACCGCCCCCCCACTGCTTGCGTTTTTTTCGGGCTTTTTTAATTAACTGATCAGAACCCAATAACAATGAACCCACCGGAGCACCCAAACCCTTTGATAAACAAATGGAAATGGAGTCGGCTATTGCGCCCCACTGTTTTGGAGATTCGCCGGTCTCGATGAGGGCATTAAACAATCGGGCACCATCCAAATGAAGTTTAAGGGAATGTTCATTGCAAAAATCTCTTAAAAGCTTTGCTTGAGAAATGGTATACAGGGTTCCTCCGGCGCGGTTTACCGTATTTTCAATGCATACCATTCGGGTACGGGTAAGCCAATCCTGCTCAGCGTTTATAAAAGGTTTAAGCATGTCGGGATGAAGCCTTCCCTGATCTCCCGAAATAATTCGGGCCTGAACTCCCGAATGCACTGCTATTCCGCCGGCCTCGTATAAAAAAATATGCGATTGATGATCGCAAAGCAGTTCATCGCCTGGACTGGTTTGTACGTTAATCGCCAGTTGATTACTTAACGTGCCGCTGGTACATAACAATGCAGCCTCGGTGCCAAACAGCTCTGCAGCATATTTTTCAAGAGCATTAACACTGGGATCTTCACGAAATACATCGTCCCCTAATGGAGCCGCCATCATAACCTTTAACATTTCTGGAACAGGACGGGTAACGGTATCGCTTCTCCAATCGATCATTAGTACTTTAATAATTGAGTTAATACCTCGTGCAGCCGGTGTTTGGCTAAAAACTGATCCTCCAGGTCTTTATTCATGGGGACCGGCGTATCCAAACTTCCTAGCCGTGCAACCGGAGCATCTAAGTATTCAAATGCTTCAGCGGCAATTCTGGCTGCAATTTCAGCACCAATGCCCCCTGTAAGCGTATCTTCATGCAAAACCAAAACCCTTCCGGTTTTTTTTACAGATTCCATTATCATGGTCCAATCCAGCGGCGCCAGGGTTCGTAAATCGATAAGGTCGGCCTGACAAGCATGCTGCTCCAGTTCCTGCAAGGCCCAATGAACCCCAAGGCCATAGGTAATTATCGAAACTTCCTGCCCCTCACGAATTCGGCGGGCCTTTCCAAAGGGAATGGCATAAGATTGCTCCGGAACCGGACCGCTTACGCTGCGATACAAGGCTTTGTGTTCAAAAAACATAACCGGATTGGGATCTTTAAATGCGGTTAGCAACAAACCCTTGGCATCGTCCGGAAACGCCGGATAGGCAATTTTTAAACCGGGTGTTTTAAAAAACCAGGCTTCGTTGCTTTGACTGTGAAACGGACCCGCCGCTACAGCAGCACCGGTTGGCATTCGAACCACAACATCGGCATGCTGTCCCCAACGGTAATAACTTTTAGCCAAATTATTAACGATTTGAGTCATTCCTTCACTTACAAAATCTGCAAACTGCATTTCTACCATGGCTTTTGAACCGTTAATGGACAATCCAAATCCGGCACCTAAAATGGCACTTTCACACAAGGGGGTATTGCGTACACGATCTTTACCAAAGGCCTGCATAAACCCCTCGGTGATTTTAAATACGCCTCCGTAATCGGCAATATCTTGACCCATTAATACCAATTGCGGATGCTCCTCCATGGCCTGCCACAGGCCCTCTTTAATGGCATCTACCATTCGTAATTCGCGGGTACTGGCGGCAATTGGCACCTCCTGAACGTCAAATGGCATAAAAATTTCGTTGCATTCTTTTTCTACATCCGTTATAGGATTAGGCTCGGCAAAGGTTTGTTGCAAGCCCTCTTCTATTTCTGTTTTTATTCGCTGGTGCAAAACCTCTGACTGAGTTTCGGTCATAACACCCTCTTGAATTAAGTACTTTTCAAAATTAGTAACCGGATCTTTTTTGCCCCACTGTTTAATTAAAGCTTCCGGAACGTATTTAACTCCGCTGGCCTCTTCATGTCCGCGCATTCTAAAGGTTACGCATTCCAATAAAACAGGACGTGGTTTTTTACGCATGTCTTCGGTTAACTGCCTAACTGTATCGTAAACTTTTAAAATATTATTTCCGTCGATACTGTAGCCCTCCATTCCATAACCAGCAGCTTTATCTGCAAAAGAAGCACATCGAAACTGTTCGCTAGAAGGGGTGCTTAATCCGTAGCCGTTGTTTTCTATAATAAACAGAACCGGTAAATCCCAAACTGCTGCAGTATTAAGGCTTTCGTGAAAATCGCCCTCACTGGCACCGCCATCTCCCGTAAAAACAGCCGTAACCATTGCTTCTTTACGTATTTTATGTGCCAGTGCAATTCCGTCGGCCACTCCCAGCTGTGGTCCAAGATGCGAAATCATTCCAATAATTTTATACTCTTGACTTCCAAAATGAAACGATCGGTCGCGACCCTGTGTAAATCCGCCCGCCTTGCCCTGAAATTGTGAAAACAGCCGGAACAAGGGTATGCGGCGAGAAGTAAACACCCCTAAATTTCGGTGCATGGGCAAAATGTATTCATTGGGTTGCATTGCCATTGCCACTCCGACAGAGATGGCCTCCTGTCCTATACCACTAAACCATTTTGCAATTTTTCCCTGACGTAATAAAACCAGCATTTTTTCTTCAATCAGGCGGGGTTTAAGAATGCCTTCATACAATTGCAACAATACATCGTCACGGTACCTTTTTCGATCAAAAACAAGGGGCGTATCGGCTGAAATCATGTTTAAAAATACATAATCTTACTGGCCCGAGCGAGGATGTGCCTGACCGTAAGATTTTTTTAACTGTTCGATGGAATTATGGGTATAAACCTGCGTGGCTGCAAGACTTTGATGTCCTAAGAGTTCTTTTACCGCATTGATGTCTGCACCCGCATTAAGCATATGAGTAGCAAAGCTGTGGCGCAATACATGGGGACTTTTTTGATGAACGGTTGTGATTTGGTTTAAAACGCGCTGCACAATTCGCTGTACAAATACAGGATACAGTGGTTTTCCCTGATTGGTTAAAAAAAAATATGGACTGGAAAATCCAGATTTTAATTTCGCGGTTTTATAATTTAAAAATTGCTGGACTAAACTGTTGCCAAAGGGTAAAATCCGCTCTTTATTTCGTTTGCCCAGTACCTTTAACTGCATTTGAGCGGTATTAACATCCAAATCTTTTAGTTGAATTAGCTCGGCACGCCGCATTCCGGTTTGATACAAGGTTTCCATGAGGGTTTTATCCCGTATCCCCGAAAAATCGTTTGAGTAGGAAATTTTTTGCAGCATGTCTTGCAATTGTGTTTCTGAAATAAACACCGGCAAGCGTTTGGGTTTTTTAGGAGCAACTACACTATGGGCTGGGTTGTCCTTTCTAAATTCAATTAAAACCAAGTAACGAAAAAAAGATTTTAAAACACTCAAGCGCCGGTTAACCGAATTGGGGTGCAAACCCAGCTTCATTTCATGTGCAATAAAGGAACGGATTTCCAAACGACTGCATGATTCTGCAGGTAAATTAAATTGGGAAATAAATTGCTCAAATCGAATTAAATCGGATTGGTATTGCTGAACGGTAAGGGGACTGTAACGACGCTGTTGCGATATGTATTCTATAAAATCAATAACCTTGGAACTTGGCATGGGTACTATGCCTCCGAAGGTATTAATTTTTGGTCAAAAATTATTTTTCGATGGCTCCGATTTGAAGCTTTTGACGATACGCAGCGCGGATAACGGTTTCGCGACGGCGTACAGAAGGTTTTGTAAACTTGGAACGTTCGCGAAGTTGTTTAACAACTCCGGTTTTTTCAAATTTCTTCTTGTACTTTTTTAAAGCTTTTTCAATATTATCGCCTTCTTTTAACTGAACAACTAACATGCGTTTTTTTAATAAGAGTGCAAATATAGCAGATTTTCTCCAAATAATTCCAATTTTATTAAAAAAAATGACCCCTTTATACGGTATCTTTGCGGCATGCAAGCTATTTCAAGGCCATTGCTTATTAAACTGTTAAAACAATCGAAACGGGTTGTATTAATTTCCCATTCCAATCCGGACGGTGATGCTTTGGGAAGCAGTTTAGGATTATACCATTGGATAAAGGAACAATCTTTTTCATTAAAATCCTGCAAGGTCATGGTTCCCAATTCGTTTCCTGGCTTTTTAAACAAACTCCCGGGTTGCAGGCAACTATTTATTGCCCAAGACCAGCCTGAAAAAGCAAAACAAAGCATCCAAAAAGCCGATTTAATCGTGTTGCTGGATTTTAATTCCTTAAAACGCATTGATGCACTGGGTCCCTGGGTGGCTCAAAGCAAGGCAGTAAAAATTTTAATTGATCATCATCAGCAACCCGAAAATTGTGCCGATTATGCCTTTCATAACGTTCAGTCCTGCAGTACTTCCGAACTGGTATTTGAGCTGACCATGCCCAAATCTAAAACCCAAGTCGGGTTAACCCGTTCGATGGCTGCCTGTATTTATACCGGCATTATGACCGATACTGGAAATTTCAGATTTTCGAGTGTGCGGGCCAAAACCCATGCAATTGTTGCTCGATTATTGGAAACGGGACTGGAGCAGCATAAAATTCATGAAATGGTATACGACAACTATTCTTTTGAGCGCATGCAATTGTTGGGGTTTGGACTACACAACAAATTAAAATGCCTGCCGGGTATTCCGGTGGCCTATTTTAGTTTTTCACATGCAGAACTAAAAAGTTACCATTACAGTAAAGGAGATTTAGAAGGGGTGGTTAATTACGGACTGTCCATTGCAGGCATTAAAGTTTGTGCGCTGTTTAATGAACAAGAAGACCGTTCCGTTCGGATTTCTTTTCGAAGTAAAGCCCGTATTGATGTGAACCGATTTGCACGAAAGTATTTTCAGGGAGGAGGACACATTAATGCTGCCGGCGGAAAAAGCATGCTTTCTTTAAACAAATCGGTAGAACGGTTTATCCAACACATTCACGAAATTTTATAATTTGCTACCTATGGACTTAACTTTTAATACCCATGAGGATGCCAACCGGCGGTTGTGGAGTCAAGTGCAACAACAATTAAATACCATTTATCAGGGGGGTGGTAAATCTAAAATTAAAAAACAACACGAACAGGGAAAAAAAACTGCAAGGGAACGTTTGGATGCCTTATTTGATTCCAATAGCAAGCGGTTTGAGATGGGAGCCTTTGCCGGTTTTGAAATGTATGCAGAACATGGCGGATGCCCAGCCGGTGGTGTTATCGTAGAACTGGGTTATGTCCATGGCCAATTATGCATTGCCGTAGCCAACGATGCTACGGTTAAAGCCGGCGCTTGGTTTCCTATTACGGGAAAAAAAAATTTACGGGCTCAGGAAATTGCTCTTGAAAATCGTATACCCATTATTTATCTTGTTGACAGCGCAGGCGTATACTTGCCACTACAAGATGAAATTTTTCCTGATAAGGAACATTTTGGACGAATCTTTAGAAACAATGCCCGACTCAGCAGCGCCGGTGTTATACAGATTGCTGCTATTATGGGATCCTGTGTAGCCGGCGGGGCCTACCTTCCTATTATGAGCGATGAGGCAATGATTGTTGACAAAACAGGATCTATTTTTTTAGCCGGAAGCTACCTGGTTAAAGCGGCCATTGGAGAAGATGTTGATAACGAAAGTTTGGGAGGCGCTTCAACCCATTGTGAAATTAGCGGAGTAACCGATTATAAATGTGCCGACGATTTAAGTTGTATAGAACGCATCCGATCCATTATACATAAAATTGGACGGTCCGAAACCGCAGGATTTAACCGTATAGAGCCTCTTATACCCGAAGTTTCAGCAGATTCTATTTTTGGTTTATTACCAGACAGCCGTGATAAACAGTACAATATGCACTCCATTTTAAAGTGCATTGTAGATCAGGGATCTATTGATGAATACAAAGCGTCGTTTGGACAAAGCATCATTTGTGCCTATGCACGGATTGATGGCTGGGCCGTTGGCATTGTGGCCAATCAACGGAACGTCGTTAAAGCACGAAAAAGCAAGGGTCAGGAAATGCAATTTGGGGGTGTTATTTACAGCGACAGTGCCGACAAAGCAGCCCGTTTTATCATGAACTGCAATCAAAAGAAAATTCCCTTGGTGTTTTTTCAAGATGCTACGGGCTTTATGGTAGGTTCTCGCAGCGAACACGGAGGAATTATTAAAGACGGCGCCAAACTCGTAAATGCCATGGCCAATTCGGTCGTTCCAAAATTTACGGTAATTATTGGAAACAGTTACGGAGCCGCCAACTACGCTATGTGCGGAAAAGCCTACGATCCACGTTTAATCGTTGGCTGGCCAAGTGCTCAAATTGCCGTAATGGGCGGGGCTCAAGCAGCCAAAGTGTTGCTTCAAATTGAAATTGCCAGCCTAAAATCACAGGGTAAAACCCTCCAACCAAAAGAAGAAGAAGCTCTGCTGCAACGCATTAAAGAAAAATACGATGCTCAGTCTACAGCCTATTATGCAGCGGCTCGACTCTGGATTGATGCCATTATCAACCCTACCGAAACCCGAAGCATTCTCAGCATGGGCATTCAAATGTCAAACCACGCTCCGATAACTGCTCCCTATAATGTTGGAGTCATTCAAACTTAAATATCGAAGTTCGAAAAAATAGGTTGTACAGTTTTAAATACCCGCATTTTAGTTTAACTCGTATAGATGCGGTAACTCAATTAATAAACGCATAAAATTTTACCCTTTTTAGGGTATTTTTTTTACCCTTCAAGGAATGATTTTTACAGAATGTTTAAGCAGGTGTACTGGATTACATTTTGGTTGTTGTTTTTAAAATTAAATTCACAAGTTTCTATACAACTGGAATCTATTGTAATTGAATCCAGTTCAATTTCGGACTCCTCGACTTATAATTTTATTTCAACTAAAAATGGTTTACAGCATTACCAATTAACACTTTCAAAATTTAATTTAAGCAACTCGGCTCCAAGTTTTCGAAACCTTTTTTGTTCTGTTCCGGCATTGCATGTTATCGAACACGATGCTTCGGGATTACAACTTTCAATAGCCTCCAGAGGTTTAAACCCCAACCGAAGTTGGGAAATTAACATGAAACAGGATGGTGGCGACCTCAGCGCAGATCCGGTTGGATACCCTGAGGCTTATTACACTCCTCCCCTACAATCCATTGAACAAATTGAAATTTACAGAGGAAGTGCGTCCTTGCAACATGGAACTCAGTTTGGGGGTGCTTTAAATTTTATAAGTAAAAAAGCTCCTCAACACAAACCTTATTTTTATTCATTTACACACGATGCTGGATTTTACAATACCCAGTCAACCTTTGCAGAGTTTTCCATTCGTAAAAATAAATGGTCTTTGTACCAATACCTGCAATACAAAAGTTCGTTAGGCTGGAAACCTAACAGCGTCTATATTTCTAAAAGTGCTGGTATACATGCTGAGTATATTCCAAATAAGCATAATAGTATAGAACTTTCGGTGGGCCTTTTAAACAATTGCATACAACAAAGCGGCGGAATGTTGGATGCAGATTTAATAAAATTTAGGGACACCTCATACCGGGCAAGAAATTGGATGATTATACCCTGGCATCGTTTATTAGCTGCACACAAGTACCAACATAAAAAATACACCCTTTCTACCTGTATTTTTAGCTCCATTGGCAACCGAAACAGTATCGGTTACACTGCGTCACTCTTATACCCCGACTCTCTTAATCCAATTACGGGCCATGCATTGCCACGACAAGCCGATGAAGACTCCTACAAAAACATTGGTTTGGAACATCGTATTAACATAAATGGCTTTAATTTTTTAAACTTTGATTTGCAATCCGGAATTCGTAGCTTTTATGGAACAACGCAACGAAATCAATTAGGTCGTGGAGATGCGGAGCAACCAGCGCAATACCGTGTAGATTTAAACTCATGGAAACGCTCCCTGGTGTTACAAACGCTACAAAATGCCTTTTTTACTGAATTAATTTTTAAACCTTTTAATCGATTAACATGCATACCTGGTTTTAGATTAGAACACCTTGTATCAAAGGTTGATGGATTTGTTTTAAAAGGCTCTGCCAAAGAACTCATTCGTATAACCGGCAATCGAAACATTCTGCTTTTTGGGTTTCGGACAGAATACAAAACTGTAACTAATTTAAATTGGTTTGCAAGTATTAATCAAAGTTACAGACCCTATTTGTTTTCTGATTTGTATTCTGTTCAATCGATGGAACGTGTTGTATTGCCAGTGCTGGATTCCAAAGGCTTTCAAACCGAATTGGGATTAAAGGGTTTAATCTTGCATCCAATAAACGTTGAGTTGGATGTGTTTTACACGGATTATCCCAACCGAATGGGTCTCTATGTTAAGGGCGACAGTACTTTAAAAATGAATTTACGAAATTCTAAAATTTATGGATCTTCTTTAGTCCTACAATACCAAAAAGCCCTTGTTAATTTAGGCAGAAACACCATCTATTTTAAATGTTCCAATGCATTAAGTTATACATACGGGTATTATTTAGCGTATTTCAATGGAACATCCTGGTTAAAAAAAGCAGAATTGGAATACAATCCCCGATGGATTGAAAAAATAGTTTTTGAAATGGAATATGCGAAATGGCATTTTAAGTGGATGTATTGTTATTCAAGCGCTGTATTTTCAGATGCTTCCAACACCCTTGTGCCTTCCCAAAACGCACAATCGGGATTAATTCCCGGCTACGGATTACACGATTTAAATATTAAGTATTGTCCAAATAACCGCTTTATTTTGCAGTGCGCGGTT
>CAWUNH010000008.1:0-15144 GCA_963923435.1 uncultured bacterium | reverse complement strand
GTACGACCCTTCCAGGTAATCCTCTTCAGTTTCCTCATTCCTACACGGTAGAAGTTGACAGTGCCGGCTGTCAAGGTACAGCTACTAAAACGGTGGGCCTGCTCAATTTATCCAATAATTTAACAGTAACCGCTGTTTCCGGTGCCATACAAAACTCCGTTTGTCCTGGTAGTACCTTTACCTTGCAGGCTCAAAGTACTACGGGAAGTGCTGCAATCAGTTACAGTTTTATTGCGCCGCCCGGATTGCCATTGACCAACCAAACCTTTAGCTCTGCAACCCATTCTGCCAATGCCTTACCTGCAACGTACACGGTAGTTTCAGACAGTGCTGGTTGCGGGGGGGTTAAAACAATTACGGTTAATCCCATGAGTTTAAGAAACCTTAGTATAACCGCATCACCCACACTGGTTTGTGCCAGCATGCCGGTTACCTTAACCGCCAATAGCGGCTATACCAATACAGCCGGTTATAATTACACCTTTTTTGTTACAACACCCACTGCTGGAATTTATAACGGACCCAATCCAACCGTTGTGGTTAATCCTACTATCAATACAACCTATGTGCTTTATGCAGACTCGGCTGGCTGTGCCACCAACACCAATAACATTGCCTCTGTAAATGTGGGAATTCGTCCGGCATTAAGTTTAACTGCTACCGTGAGTCAGTATTCGGTATGTGCCGGATTACCAACAACTTTAAGTGTTAGCGGCCCCTCCAATAACATCACCTATACCTGGTCGCCCGTTGGTGTTTCAACCAGCGGTACATTAACCCTGGGTCCCTCTCCATATACAATTGCCGTGTCCAATCCTACAAGCAATGTGTCGTATACCATCAATGCCTCGGATCCCTTAGGTTGTATAGGAAGTACCATTGTGAGTATTGGGGTAGATCCTACTGCAAGCCTAAATGTTACTGCCGGTTCAAGTTCTGGAACCTTGTGTCCGGGATTAACGGCTACCATGACCTCTACTTGTAATATTTCTACTGCTACCTATACCTGGTTGCCAAATTCCGGTTTAAATACCAATACCAGTCCTTCTGTTATAACCAGCCCTTCCATAACCACCATTTATACCGTTATTGCAGGTAATGGTTGGGGTTGTTTTGGATCTGCACAAAACACAATTATTGTAAACAGTTATCCCAATCTTACCATCACTCCCACATCGAGTGCCGTATGTCCGGGCTTTCAATCTACTCTGACAGCCTTTGGGGCAGGGTCCTACACCTGGACCTCAGCTTCTTTTTCTGGCGCAATTGTACAAACCTCAATTTCGGTAGGGCCAGGTATTTACAAACTTAAAGGAACCAACGGAGGCGGATGTATAGATTCAACCCTCTTTACAGTAGGTATTGCTCCCCCGCTTAACATTCAGGTGACGCAATCAACACCCACCACCTGCATAACCGATAATTTTCCAAATAAATTATCCAAGCCTGTAGTACTTACTGCAAATGGTGCTAACACATACGTTTGGTTTCCCTACGATCCAACCATTATGACCTATTCCTTAGGTCCACAAACCCAGGTAAGACCCCATGCCACAACCGTATTTACAGTTACCGGTAATACTGCCATTTGCTCAGGGTCTTCTATTGTGGGCGTTACCGTAGTTCCACAGTTTACCATGAATGCCATTCCTCCTTTGCCAGCCATGTGTTTTGGAGATTCCATTAAGCTCAGCATGACCAATGTGAGCAATTTGGCTGTTGGTCCAACCTCCGCATTTAAATACCGTTGGAGCGCCCCCATACCCAATATCATGGAACCCGGCGGAAGCACCTCCGCTTTAAGTTCAACCATTATGGCTTATCCTCAATCCAACACCACCTTTACAGCCGAAGTGTTTGATTCCCGAGGATGCGTTTCTTTACCCCGACTGTCAACCGTTTCTGTATTTCCACGACCCATTACGGCCATTGCAGTGCCCACCATTAACAGCGTTGCAACCAATACAATTTGTTTTGTAGGATTAAGTCCGGGTGAGCAAGGAAATTTACTAACACTTACCGCCTCTAATAAAAATTCAAACCTGCCCTTTGGTGTAATACCGACCTACACTTGGGTGTCTCCTTACAATGTTACATCGATTTTAACCGATGTAAACAATCCGGCCATAACCATCAGTGCCCCCAAAAAACTACCAGGTTTAGTAACATACAGTGTGTTTTCGGGATATAATGGAATTCCGGGTTGTCGGAGGGTGGATACCGTATCGGTTCGGGTTATAGATTGCCGGCCGGTTACCCTCGTTACCTTTACAACTGGAGAGCCTATTGACACCATTTGTACACGAGAATGCATCACCTTTGTGAATACAACCGATACAGCGGCCGGTGGTCCACAAAACTTTATTTGGACATTTCCAGGCGGTTCACCAGCATCTTCCACCGCATCGCTTCAAACCGTTTGTTACAATTTACCAGGAATGTACAATGTGTTTTTAACGGTTTCCAATCAATATCCCACAGCTCCTCCCAACGGTGCTGCACCAGGAAGCACCCGATCTATTGGAGCCCAAACCTTTGTAAAAGTGGTTGATATACCCAATGTTACCATTTTTTCTCCAGGTCAACTGCGCAGCGATACAACCATTCGCTTTGGCCAACGAATCAATTTAACTGGCATTGGAGCATTTACCTACAGTTGGTCACCAAATTATAACATAACCTCCATAAATAATTCGGCCGTTCAGGTATATCCGATTAAAAACACACAGTATATTTTAACCGGAAAAAACAGCAAAAAATGTTACTCAAGCGATACCCTAAACGTAATCGTAATACCCGATTGCGGTGAAATGTTTGTGCCCTCTGCATTTACTCCTAATAACGATCAACATAACGATCAAATTAGAGTTTACGGTAATTGCTTGCAAACCATGGTGTTTATGATCTTTAACCGCTGGGGTGAAAAAATATTTGAAACCAATACCATTGAAGAAGGCTGGGACGGAACCTATAAGGGAGAAGCCCTTAATACAGGGGTATACGTTTACCGTTTAGAAGGCAAAACATACGATGGCAAAAGTTTTAGTTCAAAAGGCAACATTACACTAATTCGATAAATTATGAGAATTCTTTATATACTTTTAAGTGTACCGATATTATTGTCTGCTCAAGACATGCATTTTTCAATGTTTTCGGAAATGCCGGTAACTTTAAATCCTGCCCTTTCTGGAGTTACCTACAAACAGCGATCGATTGTTAATTATAAAAACCAATGGTCCAGTGTAGGAGATAAATACGAAACCTACGGTTTATCTTACGAACAAACCATCAGCCATAAACGTCTCAAAGAAAATTATTTTTCAGCCTACGGTACCGTTTACAAAGACGCAGCCGGTAATGCAAAATTAAACACACTCAACCCTAACATTGGAATGGCCTATGTTCAAAAAATAAACCGAAACATAAAATTGTCTGCCGGCTTACAAGGAGGAATGTATTACCGAACCATTAATTACGATCAACTCACCTGGGGAGAACAATTTAATGGGTTTAGTTACGATCCAAACTTACCCAATGGAGAACAAAATTTAAGAAATACATCTTTAACCACCTATGATATTGGATCCGGTATCAACTTTAATTTTGTAGATAATGACAACTTTAGCAAGAGCTCAAAGGTTCGTTTTGATTTGGGTATTTCCGCCTATCATTTTGGACTCGCCAAAAATTCGTTTATTCAAATGGATGAAAATTTACAAACTAAATACTGTGCTTATTTAAACGGTGAAATTAATGTACCTAAATCAAAAAACGCATTACTACCCAGCATTATTTATGTAAAACAGGGACCTCAAACACTTTATCTTTTGGGCAGCTTGTTTAAAATAAAGTTAGGCGACTATTCCACTTACACCGGAATGAAAAAAACAAGTTCGGTGTCCTTTGGTGCGTATTACCGCTACAACGATGCCATCATACCCTCTATAATTTATCAATTTGACAATTACACCCTTGGACTCTCCTACGATGTAAATGTGTCGAATCTTACCCCTGTTACCAATCGAAAAGGAGGCTTGGAAGTTATGCTGCGCTACAATGTATTACCTGGCTACGGAACCAATCAGGGACGTACGGACACCCGGTCATCCTACTAATTATTATACCTGATTTTATTTTCCGTTTTAAGCAATTTAGCATCCAACAACCCGGAGATGTTTTTAAAGTGGGTACAGATGCGGTATTGTTAGGCTGTTGGGCAAAATTTAAATCTCCAAAAACAATTTTAGACATTGGTTCTGGCACTGGAGTAATTGGTTTAATTGCTGCACAACGTTATCCAATGGCCAGCCTGTACGGTATTGACCCTTTAAAAGTTCATGCCGAATGCACAGAAATAAACTACAAACAATGTGCGTTTTTAAAATCCTATTGCGTGGCAAAAGAAACCCTTCAGCAATTTTCACAAAAACCCGAACATTTGGGTTTTTTTGATGCCATTGTATGCAATCCGCCGTATTTTAAAGACTCTTTAAAATCCAATGTTGCATTAAAAAACATAGCTCGGCATCAAGAGACTTTAAATACTGTAGAATTATTAGAATCCATTCAAAAACTTTTAACTGCAGAGGGAAGCGCTGCCATAATTATTCCCTATACTCAAAAAGAAGAAACCATAACAAATGCCTCAGCGATTAATTTATTTTTAAAACATTCGTGTAGCGTTTATGCATCTACTGAAAGTAAAAAACCCATTCGCATAATGCTTCAATTTAATAAAACCCACTGCAATTCCAAACCTGAAGAACAAATTGTAATTGAAGGGAAACAGCATCGAATATATACAGCAGAATACAAAACCTTAACCCAAGATTTTTATATTAATTTCTAATTTATACATAGGGTTAATAACTCTACTCATTTGAAACTAAGTTTGGCCCTTTTTTAATATTATTTTGCTAAACATTAGGTAATTTAAAAGAATGAAAAAAAATGCACTTGTATGCCTGATAGCTGTGTTAGGCCTGTTTCATGTAAACCTTAACGCTCAAGCTTATAGTTTTAGTATTAATCCAAACTACACCATATGTTCGGGGGGTAACAGCAACGTTAATATCCCGTATTATTTAAACTGTATTATTACCAATACAGCTCCCGGAGCAGGCTATCACACTTTTACCCTCAGTCCGGGCTGTTCTATTTTTTCAATAACTCAAAGCAATAATTCTTACACTATTGGATTGTGGTGCAACGCTCCGGGAATTCATACGGTAACAGGATTGGCCTATGTGTCTATCAACAATCCCTCGATTGTGGCTACCATGAATCAAACCATATCGGTGCTTCCCGGGCCCACCGTTACAATTAACGGTCCCAACAATTTATGTCCTAATACCAGTTATTCCTTTTTCGCATCGGGTGCAAACAATTATACCTGGACCAGTTTTAATGGACAGAATTCTGCCAGTTTAACAGGAGCAGCCGTAACCTTAACCACCGGAACGCTTTTAAATTATTCTTTAAGCGCAATTGCAAACAATACATGCAAGTTTTACAGCAACTTTGCACCTCAGGTAGGATCCAGTACCGTCAGTATCAGTCCGCAAAACACCCTTTGTCCGGGATCCTCCTGTACCCTATCGGCCCAAGGAGCCATAAGCTATACCTGGAGCAATGGAAGCACCTCCTCCAGCATTGTGGTTTCACCTACTGCAACTACCATTTATACCCTTTCATCCAATAACGGAACTTGTTTAAGCAACAGTACACATACGGTTTTTTTATCCAATCTGATTAATCTTTCCGTTTCCTCGGTAAGCCCCGTGTGCTCTGGAAATTCGGCTGTATTAACCGCCAGTGGTGCAAACACCTACACCTGGATACCCGGAAATTTATCCGGCGCAACAGTAACGCTTAATCCGTTAACAGCCACCTGCTATACAGTTATTGGCTCTAACGCTGCTTGTTCTGCATCTGCTACAAGCTGTGTAAGCGTTATTCCCTCTCCTACGGTCAGCATTACTTCGAATCCCACGCTAATTTGTTTAGGCTCAAGTGTTACCTATTCGGCAATGGGCGCAACCAATTATACCTGGAGTACAGGAAGCACAGGGTCCAGCGTACAAATTATACCCCTTAATGCCAATGCAACCGTTTCAGTTATTGCAGGACACACATTAAATTCGTGTGTTAGACTACAATCTGTTTCGGTTGTCGTATCAACCGCCTGTGCAGTTGTTTGGCCGGGTGATGCAAACCGGGATGGCACCGTGTCCAATTTGGATGTTTTAGAATTGGGATTACAAGCTAATTTTAATGGGCCTGCGCGCACCAATACCTCCAATGCATGGATCGCACAAACAGCTTCCGTATGGAATGGAACACTCAGCAATGGGTGGAATCGCGTTCATGCCGATTGCAACGGAGATGGAACCGTTAATAACACGGATATGACGGCTATAAATCAAAATTTTAATTTAAATCATGCGTTTAAAAGTTCTGTAAACTCAGCCCAGGATATTGGCTTACAATTTATTAATCAGCCCTTATTGGCAGGAAAATGGAATAAAGCAGAACTCGTATTAAACACCAACGCTGCCTATTACGGCATTGCATTTGGACTTAATTATCAAAACACTCTAATTCAAGCAGATTCCGTTAAAATTATTTATCCCGCCTCATTTTTAAATGCTGCTAATCAAAATTTTGATTTTTATAAATCCTTTAACAATACCGGTTCGCTTTATGGAGCTACCGTTAGAACAAATCATGCCAATGCAACCGGCAATGGTACCGTTGCCGAAATTTGGTTTAAAACACAAGCCGGTTCGGGTGGCCAAACCCTTACCCTGTCCTTGCATTCCACACAAAAAGTTCAAGCCAATGGCTTGTACTCGAATTTAAACGCAGACGCCCCCATCAGTGCCTATATATCATTTGATACCGGGGTAAATGAAAACCAATTACCAGCCGTGTCCATTTATCCCAATCCTGCAAATCAATTGATTTATATTCATCCCTCATATTTAGGAAACCCTTTTACCATTGAAGACTTGAGTGGACGTATTGTAAAAGAAAGCCAGGTGTTACCTGAAGGCAATACGGTTCATGATTTAAGTAACGGGTTTTACATTATTCGAATTAAAAATAAATCGTACCGCATACTAATCAATCACAACCAATAAATCAAAATTGTTTATTTAACGCTGAACCGGCCCTTAACAATGGTTTTTTTAAAAACAACTAAACGTTTTTTTAATAAAACATGTACCTGTTTTATTTTTTTTCTGCTCTACTCTTATTCAAATAATTGTAAAGCACAGGGCATTTGGTATGTAACCGGTAATAATCAGCCCTGGAATCAACAAGCCAATATCAATGCCATGAATGCTGTATTTGGCATGGCCAACTGGAGTACCGGCAGCTTTCAGAACGTAAATACGGCAGCCCTTTTTAGCCCTACAACCTGCTTTATTTACATCGATGGCAGCGATGCACAAGCCGTTGCACTAAGTAATTTTTTACAAAGTAATTTAACAACGCTTCAAAACTGGGTTTTTAATGGCGGAAATCTCTTATTAAATGCTGCTCCCAATACCGGTAACAACATCAATTTTGGATTTGGAGGAGTTACGCTAAATTACGGACCAGGCAATACCAACCTTTCAACACCCGGAGTAGCTGCCGCAGGTCAAAACGGTCACCCTATATTTAATGGCCCCTTTACCCCCATTCAAACCAACTATACAGGCAATTTTTTTTCGCATGGTAATGTTACAGGGCCTGGGCTAACGGCTTTAATTAACGGAACCGTAAATGGAAATCCGATTGTTTCTTTGTGTCAAAAAAATTGGGGAAGCGGAAAAGCACTGTTTGGAGCCATGACTACATCCAACTTCCACCAGCCACAACCGCAATCTAACAATCTGATAAACAATATTCTTTCTTATTTAAAAGTTTGTTGTCCGGTAACAGTAACAGCGGCATCCAGTACGGTTTGTTTAGGATCGGGAACAGCTTTAAATGCAAGCATTACCATGAATGGTAATATACCTGCAAATCCCAGTACCTATACCTGGTTACCCAGCGGTGCCACAGGCTCAACAACTATTGTAAGCCCCACCGTAAACACAACTTATTCGGTCATAGCAACAACCAGTACGGGCTGTCAAAACACAGGAATAATTACAGTATCGGTAGCTCCACCCTGCATTACGGTTAATAGTACTTCCATTACATGCGCAAGCTTGGGTTCCGCAACTGTCCAATCCAATGGAGGAATTGGACCCTTTACCTACACATGGATTCCGAGTTTTCAAAGCGGATCGGTAGCAACCGGTTTATCTCCTGGCACCTACAGCATAATTGTACATGATCAGGGGAATAATTTTACCTATACCGCTACCACGCTGTTTACCTCTTTGATTCCATTAACCGGACAATTAAATCACACTTGGGCTTTTCCATGCAATGGCATGAGCACCGGAACTGCCAACTACACCAATATTCAGGGTGGATCCCAAAATCAAAATTACATGTGGACCAATGGCACCCTGACCTTAACAGTACCTCAACCTCAAAATTTAACAGCCGGTAACTGGACTTCTACGGTTACCGATGCGCTCACCGGATGCCTGATAACCAATACTTTTTTTATTGCCGAGCCTCCCCCCATTCAATTATTTTATTCGACCAGCGCCCAATCGGTATGTGTAACCCAAACGGTGTTATTAAATTGCAATGCCATCGGAGGAACAAGTCCTTATACTTTTTTATGGTCGGGAGGTGGGGTTGGTAATGGCGTTGTTTCTACTGAAAACACCGTAGGTACGCATGTATATACCCTGCTTACAATAGATGCAAACACCTGCACTGCGTCTGCAACATTGGCAGTTCAGGTTTTATCCAATCCTACAGTATGGGCCAGTCCACTGTACATTTGTCCGTTTGAAACCGGGACCTTTACGGCAAATGGCGCAAGCAATTACACATGGATGCCTGGTGGTTTTACCGGATCAACCTGTGCTGTAAATCCTACAGTAACTACGATTTACACCTTAACGGGAGAATTTTCCGGGTGTTTGGGTGCCGCCACCACTACCCTAAACATAAAACCCTTGCCCATAGCAAGCATCAGCATGACCAATTCGGTTTGCGAAATGCAGAACATCCTGTTAACGGCGGCTGGTGGAACTGCCTACATTTGGAGTGGACCTGCTAATTTTCAATCCAATTTATCCAATCCCGGAATAGCTCAGATTCAACTCAATCAAAGCGGTGTGTATCAGGTTACCGTTACCGGTGTTAACGGATGCACCGCTTCGGTAGCTTCCAGTTTAAATGTAATAGCGCTTCCGTTTATTACGGCCAGTGGAAGTACGGTTTGTTCCACACAAAGCCTTCAGTTATCATCCACCTCTTCCCTGCCCGGTTCGCAATTTGTTTGGACCGGACCTTTAAATTTTTATTACAACGGTGCTGCAGTCAATTGGCCCAATGCCAATGCAAATAACAGTGGGGCCTATACAGTTTGCATCACCTCACCACAGGGATGTTCGGTAAATGCCGTTGTTCAAGCAAGTATTGTAAATCAACCCAGTGTAACGCTAAATACCAACGCACCCTTATGTGAAAACAGTCCCTTGCAATTGACTGCAAATTCTGTACCCGGTACCACTTATATTTGGTCCGGACCCAACGGATTTAATGCAAGCGGACCTTATCAAACCATTAATGCAATTAGCATAAACGCACAGGGGGTTTATCAGTTACAAAGTAACTATGGTCCATGCACCTTTGTTCAAACCCACAATGTGTTGGTATATCCACTCCCTCAAATTCAAATTATAAGCAATCAACCGGTATGTGAACAACATTTATTACAGTTAACAGCCACCTCAACTGCTACCGGATTAATACAATACCAATGGTCTGGTCCATTTAATTATCAAGCTTCCGGACAAACCGCCCTGAGAGATTCCTGCACGGCCATGGCATCTGGAAATTATCAGGTATGGGTAACCGACCTGCACGGTTGTGTAGGATATAAACAAAGTTTAATACAAATTCAACCCAATCCAACCGTTGCCTGTACCTCTTTAAGTAATTGCATTAATAAATACTCAACTTTAGAGGCCTCAGGCGCAACAAGCTATACCTGGTATGCTCCACTGGCTATTTTAGGAAACCAGTATACGGTTGCAATACCACCGATATATCAAATGCAGGCTCATTCCTATACCGTTGTTGGGAGCGCCTTAAACGGTTGTACCGCTCAAGCCGTAGGCTGGGTTTATCCAAAAGCCATTCCCCAACCCAGTATTTTACCTTCTTCTTCACTGGCTTGCCTTGGAGATTCACTATTGTTTGTTGCCAGTGGTGGCCAAAAGTACGAATGGCGCGGGCCGGACGGTTTTATAATGTCAGGAAATCCAATAAGCTATCCTGTACTAAATACTAAAATGGCTGGTATCTACACATTAACCGCTTACGATGCGCAAGGTTGTTCCAATACCCGTATTCATGAAATGCAACTTACTTTGGCTGCCCAGGCTTATTTTACATCTACTGCAAGCCGTTCCTGCACACCTTACTGCAATTCGATTACACTGGTTCCAAACGCCTACAACACCGCAACATTAGTTTCCATTGCCTGGAATTCTGCGCTTGATTTGCAAGGGGCGGGATCTTACAAAAAAACCATTTGTTTTACCAAACCGGGCTTTTATACGGTTAACTGTACTATTAAAGACGAACACAACTGCAAATCCACAGTTTCTGCACAATTTACAGCAGATGCAGGACCAAGCAGTGATTTTACAACTTCTCCAATTTTTATACAGTCAACTCAACCCGCATTTACTTTGCAACCCAGCGAAGATGTTTCGTTTTATTACTGGACTCTGGCATTACCCCAGGGCAACCTGAATTCAATAGATAAAAATCCGGTAATTCCGATGCCCGAACCGGGTTGCTATCCTATGGTATTAAAAGTTAATAAAGGATCTTGCAGCTCGGTTACTCATAAAGAACTCTGCATTCAGGATGCATTTCATTTTTACATACCCGATGTGTTTACCCCCAACAACGATGGGTTGAACGATGTTTTTAAACCTACCGGAAATCAACCCTTTAGATATCAAATGCAAATTTTCGACCGTTGGGGATTATTACGTTTTGAATCGGATTCGGTTTTAGAGGGATGGAATGGAACGTTTAATCAATTGGTTTGTGAAGAGGGGTATTACGTTTATAAAATAAAAATTTCAACCCCCCAACAAGAACTTATCTACAAAACCGGATCGGTCCTCTTAATGCGATAAGTATTCCATAAATATTGTAACTATTTATTTTAATAAAACTTACTAAATTAATTACTGCAAATTTTTAAAGTTTTACAACAGTTACTTAATTTCAATCTCATCAATAAAAATAAACGATTCACCCCCGGCCCCAGGATGCCACTTGGGCAATAATCCGTATTGTTTTGCAATAATTTTTACAAACCGATATGGTGTTTTTTGTGTTAAAGAAAGTTTCCAGGTTTCTCTAAGAGGGTCCAATCGATCAATACTTGTTTTAGTTTGAAGTCGTCCAATACGTATAAATTGTTTGCCATCACTAGAGGCTAAAACCTCAATTTCTTTAGGAAAAACTATCCAAGAACGGGTATCTTGTAAAAAACCAAATAACATTTCTGTAAGTGGGTAAGGTTTTTTTAAATCTATATTAAAGGTTACATCTTTTCCTTGAAAACCAAGCCAGTAACCTTTTCTCCAGTCTGTAGAACCTGTAATTCCATCCATTAGACTTTGAGATCCATCTGCCTGATATTGAGAGTTGGGCTGGGGATAAATCTGAATTTCCGCATTGCGTTTTAATTTAAAAAAATGCGCCTGTATTAAAGGGCTTTTATCTGTATTGGAAATAACTTGTGTTTTAACCGTTGTATTGGAAAATATTCGAACGGGCCCCGTATAAACCTGCAGGTCTTTTAAACTGTCGGTTGAAAATAAGGTCATTAAAGGAAGTGCGTTAAGTTGTCGAATAGAAAACATGAGACTGTCCTTAAAAACCTGTTGCACACTTTCAATAACCGGAGCAGGTAAAACCGTTTCAGATTCAATTACCGAAGCTGGACGATTTACATACGATTCACCCCAGCCCGAGGTTTCTGAAGCCAGGGACCATTCCAATAAACCGCCTTTTAAAATTTGGGAATGTGTTAAAAAAGATTTTAAATAGGGTTGTGAATTTAAACGAGAATGAATATGTAGATTGGAAGCGGGCTTTAAGAACGGAGTTTGAACCTTAAATTGTTGTGTATTTGTAAGATTAAGTGTATACGAATTAAACATTGACGGTAGGATGGCATATTGATCAGAGCCCGGACAAAATGGGTAAATTCCAAGGGAGCTCATAACATACCAGGCACTCATTTGCCCGCAATCATCGTTTCCAATTAAACCATCCGTTGCATTATGATACATGCTTTCACCAATCTGATGAACGCGTAGGTAACTTTTAAGGGGCTTACCTACAAAATGATATAAAAACGCAGCGTGATGACTGGGTTCGTTTCCATGGGCGTACTGACCAATTAATCCTGTAACATCGGCCTGTTCTCGACCTGTTAAACCCGTGGTGTCGGAAAACAGGCGGTCGATGTGTTGTTCAAAATTTAATTCGTTTTTAAATAAACGACTCAATCCTACAATGTCCTGAGGAACATAAAAACTGTATTGCCAACTGTTTCCCTCGGTAAAATGATTGTTAATTTCATTGGGCCGAAAATTTTTTAACCAGCCTCCGTTTTGGCGGGGTCGAAGGCATCCCGTAGAAATGTCAAACAAATGTTGATAGGCAAGCGAACGTTTTATGTGTCTTTTGTAATCTTGCTGTTTTTGATAGCGTTTGGCCAACTGAGCTATGCACCAATTATCATAGGCATATTCAAGAGATTTGCTTACACTTTCAGATTCGTCATCAATTTGCAAAAACCCTTGTAAATTAAATTTAGGAATACCAAAACGCGGATCCTGAGAGGCTGCTATAGCTGCTTTTAAAAGCTCCATAGAATCGGGAATGTTAATTCCCTTAACGGCCGCATCGGCTATTACCGAAACCGAATGAAATCCTATCATACAATCGGTTTCATTGGCTGAAAGTTCCCAAATAGGCAAACGTCCGGCCTGTCGGTATTGTTGTAAAAAAGAATTTAAAAAATCTTTGCTGCGTTCGGGTTCTAAAAGATTTAATAAGGGATGCAGCGTTCGATACGTATCCCATAAAGAAAAAACCGAATAATTGGTGAAACCGGAAGATTGATGAATTTGACCGTCTCGTCCGCGGTATTGGCCATCGGCATCCATATAAAGACTGGGATGAATAAAAGAATGATAAAGAGATGTATAAAAAATTGTTTTTTTATTGGTATCGGATTCTTCGATTCGAACCTTATTTAAAATTTGATTCCAGGCCGCATCCGATTGGTTTTTATAAGTATTAAAATTCCAATGCTGAGCCTCTTTATCAAGATTTAATTCTGCACCATCCATGCTTACTGCAGAAATACCCACCTTTATTACCAATGGATCCGGCGATTTACCAACATAAAAAACGGCCTGCTGAATACGGCTATCACTGGCAGTAGGATCCTTTACAACCGTTTTGGGATTGTATTGCATTTTAACGATTGGTTTTGAAAACCGTATGCAAAAAAACACCAACTGGTCTTTTGCCCATGCCTGCGATCTGCGATATCCAACAACCGTAACGCTGTCTTTCATACGGAGATGACCGTCCAGTAATGCATCCCGATGATTTAAATCAAGCAAAACACCGTTTAATTGGTTTTGAACCGGATACGTATAGCGGTGAATACCCACACGTGGGGTAACGGTGAGTTCTACTTTTGTTTTATACTTTAACAATTCACAAGCGTAGTAACCCGCTTTTGCACCTTCGGTTGAATGGGTAAATTTAGATGCATATTGATTGGGATTAAAGGAAACAGTACCCGTAACAGGCATCAGCATTACATCTCCCCAATCACTGCAACCGGTTCCACTTAAATGCGTATGCGAAAAACCGTAAATAAGGCTGTCGCTGTAATGATAGCCCGAACATCCATCCCAACTGCCATCCGTTCGAGTGTCTGGGCTTAATTGAACCATTCCAAAGGGCCATACGGGTCCAGGAAATGTGTGTCCATGGCCGCCGGTACCAATCATGGGATTAATCCATTGGCTTAACGTAGCTTGTGCAAAACTGCAAGTACTCAAAGCTAAAAAACAAAGCAGGTAAATAAAATTCATTGATTGGATGTATGTAAAATTGAATTTAAGGAAAGCCATTTAACGGTATTGGTTTTAAACTTATCTTTTGAGGTAAATTTAATTTTGCAGGGCTTTCCGGGTTCAAGGGTTATAAAATTATTATCTAAAGTTAAGGAATGGTTTGAATCGTATAAAAACACATCTTTACTAAATTGATTGGTTGAAATTTGCAAGGTGTTTGAATTTATTTTTTCTATTTTAATTTTGCTGGGTTTTAACTTTAATTGATTTGCTGGAACAAAATAAACAAACTGATGGTATTCTTTATCCAAATTAAAAACAGAGACTTTAATGTAAGACTTCGTTTTGTCTTGAGAATTAGAGGGTAGGTTTAAAATTAAATCAAATTTATTGTTAGCATTTAATTGTAATTGCTGTTGGTAATTATAAATAGTCATTCCATTAAAATTTTTCCATTCAACTTTTAGCTTTAAGGGCGTGTTAATTGAATTCCAGCTATGAAGGGCCAATTTAAAAACCTTATTAGAATCAATAAATGCGTTAATACCCAGCAAATCCCAAACCGATTGCAAGCCATAGGCAAGTGCTTTGTTGTTTTGGTTAAAATCGATTAAACTCCAAGAAATGCTGGGCCAACAATCGTTTAATTGCCAAATTAAACTGCCCATGCAGTAAGAATTTGAAAAACGTTGCGCTTTTAAAGCTTCGCTAATACCATCTCTTTGCAATATTTGGGATAAATAAGTGTAATTTAATAATGAGGTGTCTAAAGGAAATTCTTGTTGTAAATACCGATTTATCCAATTAAATCCGTTTGGATGCTTTTGATGACTTTTTAAAATGGGATTGAGTTGGTTTTGATACGGGGTGCTGAGCCAGTTCTTCCAAA
>CAWUNH010000007.1:0-15327 GCA_963923435.1 uncultured bacterium | reverse complement strand
GTCGGCAGCGTCAGATGTGTATAAGAGACAGCCCATAGACTTCATCCAGTCGTCGTTAAACATTTTACCCAAATAACGGGTTCCGTGGTCGTGAATGATGATAACCGGAAAATCTCCTTTTTTAAACTGCTGTTCCATTTGTAAAACTCCAGCAAACGCAGCACCGGCACTGTTTCCGGCAAAAATGCCCTCTTCTCGAGGAATTCTTCGTGTCATTAGGGCTGCCTCCTTATCGGTTACTTTTTCGAAATGATCAATTATGGAAAAGTCTACATTGGCAGGTAAAAAATCTTCCCCTATGCCTTCTGTTACATAAGGGTATATTTCATTAGGGTCGATCTTACCGGTTTCTTTATACGTTTTAAATAAGGAGCCATAGGTATCGATTCCCAAAACCTTTAGGTTTGCATTTTGTTCTTTTAAAAATTTACCTGTTCCACATAAAGTCCCGCCTGTACCAACCCCTGCAATGAGGTGGGTAATTTGACCTTGGGTTTGGTTCCAAATTTCTGGACCGGTTTGTTCGTAATGTGCCTGCGAATTACTAAGGTTGTCGTATTGGTTGGGTTTCCAGGAATTGGGAATTTCTTTTGTCAATCGCGATGAAACCGAGTAATAGGACCGAGGATCTTCGGGTTCAACATGGGTCGGACAAACAATAACCTCAGCTCCAAAGGCCTTGAGTGCATCAATTTTTTCTTTGCTTTGTTTATCGGTAGTTGTAAAAACACATTTATATCCTTTTAGTACCGCAGCAATTGCTAAACCCATTCCGGTATTGCCGCTGGTTCCTTCGATAATGGTTGCACCGGGTTTTAAAAGGCCCTTTTTTTCGGCATCTTCAATCATTTTAAGCGCCATTCGGTCTTTAATGGAATGTCCCGGATTAAAGGTTTCGATTTTGGCATAAACTGCACAGGGAAAATGTTTAAAAATAGAATGAAGTTTAACGAGCGGAGTATTACCGATGGTTTCTAATAGCGATTGATTGAGGGGTCTCATGAGTTATTGCAGGGGGCTGCGTTCCCCACGTAAATTGGTTTCAAATTGATGTTTAATCCACTGAGTATCGTTGGATTGCCCTAACAATACCATTAATTTGGTAAGGGCGGCCTCCAGTGTCATGTCGCCGGCTCCCACCACGCCTAAATTTTTAAATTGCATGCTGGTTTGATACATTCCTAAAACGACCGTACCGGCTTTGCATTGGGTAACGTTAAATACCAACAGGCCTTCTTTAATTTGCTGTTTTAAATACGATACAAACCAGTTTTCGGTGGGTCCGTTTCCGGCACCATAGGTAAGAAGGATAAGCGCTTTTAGCGTAGTATGACGGATTGGATAAACATATTCTTCCCGCATGCCCGGAAATAAACTCATGATATGAATGGCCGAACTAAGTGTTTTTAGGGTTTGGAGTTTTTGGGGTGGATTAGAAGAACAACGTATAAAGGCATCGTTGTAAGTTATGTGTACACCAGCCTCTGCCAAGTATGGGTAATGGGGCGATTTAAATGCTTCAAACTGTTCCGAATTGTATTTAAAACAACGGTTGCCACGGTACAATTTGTATTCAAAGTACACGCAAACTTCTGGTACACGCGCTGTGCCATCCGGTTTTCGGGCCGCTGCAATTTCAATGGCGGTTAGTACATTTTCTTTTCCATCGGTTCTGATTACACCGATGGGTAACTGAGAGCCCGTTAAAACAACCGGTTTAGATAAATTTACCAACATAAAACTCAAGGCACTGGCCGTATAGCTCATAGTGTCGCTGCCATGTAAAACCACAAAACCTTCGTAATGCTCGTAATGGGTTTCCAGAAGTTCTACCAGTTCAATCCAATGCCGCGGATCCATATTGGAAGAATCTATAGCTTGCTGCGTAGTAAGGGCTTCCAATTCGACAGGTAAATGCTGCAATTCAGGAATTTGTTGGTACAATTGGGTAAATGCAAAAGGTTTCAGTTCACCCGAAACCGGATCTTGCATCATGCCAATGGTGCCTCCCGTGTAAATTAAAAGTACGCGGGCTTTTGAACTGGATTTCATTAAAATGGAAAATCATCCACTTCTTCGGATGCACCAGTGGAAGCGGATGTTGCAGTGCTTGGGGATGCATGGGATGATGTTCCGGAGGATTGGGCGGAAATTTTTTCAATTCGCCAGGCTTCCAGGGTATTGAAATATTTAATGCCTTGCGGGCCATTCCACTCTCGGCCACGAAGGTTAAAATGAACTTTAAGTTCATCGCCTTCACGGTAGCTGTCTAAAAGGTTGCATTTATCTTGAGTTAATTGAAAAGATACATGTTGGGGATAATTACCAGAAGGTTCGGTTGTTAATACAAATTCGCGTTTTTTAAAACGATCGCTGACCACTTGAGTGTCAAATTTTACTTTTAATAATCCAATTATTTCCATATGACTTAATTTAATGAAAGGAAAGGTATTTATTTTTTAGAATTTCCAGAGTAATAGTTATAAAATCCTAATAACAAACACCAGGCTGTTTCAACTTGGTTTTGCTGAATTAAAAACTCAAGCCGATGCATCATATCTTCTTGATTATCAGGTAGTTTTGAGTTTTTAAAGCATTCCTCAACCCTCTCTTGATCGGGTAAACTCGACACTCCTGCCAAAAATGCCTTGGTATTATGATTGAGTGCGCTATGGTTTTTAACAAATTCGGGCAATCCGTCAAATCCAATTCCTATAGTGGAAATTGGTTTTGTAATTTCAAAATATCCATTTGGAACCATTCGGCAGTACCAATTATCACCGGCCCTTGCTACCCATTCCATGGCCATTGGATCGATTGTTTCGTTGGCGGTTAATAGATCTTCGGCAACATGCATTTTTAATACCTCGGCCAACACTAAATTTCCTGCTCCTCCCAGATTTCCCAATTCAATAATATTTTGAATGCGGCATTCAAATTGTATTTTACTTTCTGCTATTCGGGCAGGTTTTACAATATCGGATGGCAATGGGGTTAAACCGCTTTTTTCAAATTCGTTAATTTCTGGCAGGTATGGGCTGCTGGATAAACTGCAGGCCTGAACAATGTCAAAATGCACCAAATTAATTACACATTCTGGTATTTCTTTCAAGTTATTAAGAGTATCCTTCGGAGTGGCTGTTTTACCTCCTAATGCCGGTGAAAAAACCAAAATGGGTGGCTGAGAAGACATTACATTAAAAAAACTAAAAGGCGCCAAGTTTGGAATGCCTTTAGCACTGAGGGTACTTACAAAAGCAATGGGCCGGGGTACAACCGCATTTTGCAACCAACGCTGACGTTCCTGTGTAGAAAGGGTTGCAAAGTCAAGAGATTTCATTTGTTCTAAATTAAAACACTGCAAACATACGGAGATTTAAGGTGCGGTTGGTCAAGTAATTTGGAACGGCATACCGGTTTCCTGTAACGTCTTGAATCCAGGTATAGGAAGCCACGTTGGATATTTGCAATAGATTAAACAATTCTAAAAAAAAGCTGAGTTCTTTTAATTTATGCGTTTTAAATTTCCCAAAAAGTTTTTGATCCGGACCTATGGCACTATAGGCAAAACCGGCATCCACTCGACGGTAGGGAGGCATCCTCAAGACCTGAAGCCAGCGTTCGTGTTGCGGAGGACCAAAGGGTAATCCGCTTCCAAATTGCAGGGTCATATTAAATTTTAATTGAGGGTATTTGGGTAAATAGTCCTGAAAAAATAATCCTAAATGAACCAGCTGATCGGTGGGTCTTGGAATGTATCCGGGATCAACCAGAATACTGTCGGTTTTAATCTGATCAAAGGTGTAGCCTTTAACAATGGTTTCACCGGAAGCATTTTTGTAGATGTAATGACGGTTTAAAAGGCTGTACTCTTGGGTTTGCAGCAATCCTAAATTAATCCAACTTTCGGCACCCGGAACCAAATCGCCGTGCAATCGAATGTCGTAGCCAGCAGCATAACCGTACGACTGATTATTGGCAAAATACCGAATTCGGATATTGTCTACTTCATAGGGATTTAAACGTGTGAATTGTTTATAGTAAATGGCTTGCATAAGGCGAAAGGGACGGTTCCACAATTGAAACTGGTAATCCGATCCTAAATTGAATTGTACAGATTGTTGTGCGGTTATAGAGGGGTTCAAAGCACCCGAAAAAGTTCGAAGTTCACGGTAAAACGGGGCTTGATAATACAGACCGGTACTGGCATAAAATACCCAATCGGAAATCCAATTGGGCGCACAGCGAATTTGAATACGGGGAGAAACCAACCATTCTTGATTAACGCTCCACAAGTGTTCGCGAATTCCTGCAACAAGGGTCCAGGAAGTGGAATCCGAAGTGTGAAATTCGTGGTCGTATTGAAGATAGGATTGAAAGCGTTGACTTGAAAGGGTATTATGTGTAAAAACAAAGTCCTGAGGCAAAATTTGATCCGGCTGATAGGGTTGATTAAAACCGGCCGAATCGGTCATTTTCCATTCTTTTAATTGATCGTTGATCCATTCGCCTTGAACTTTAGCCCCCCATTTTAAATTTTGAAAGGGACTGATTTTAAAAAGTCCTTTATGTTCTAATTGTACCACCGAAACGTTTAAAAAATTTCTTAAGTGCTGAAGGTAGGTTCCCACACCTCGGTTAAAGGCAACTTGACCGTAGTTGGGCTTGCTTAGATCGGCTTCCAGTTGATCGATCCAGTATTGACCCTGCAGGGTGGTTCGTTCCGATTCTTCCGAACGGTATCCCGAAGCCATATATTTTAAGTGCAGTTTTGAATTGGGGACATGAATGGCTGAGAAGCCAGCCAGTTGTTGCACGTTTTTAAGCAGTTCTTGCCCATCAAAATAAACTCTTAGCTGTAGGGCATCTTTTACGGTACCAAAATTGGTTTCACGAATGCTTGGAACGACCTGATAGGTATTTCCTGCGGTGTAAATCAGCGATTCAAATTGCCAGCGGGGATTACGTTTATACGTAAAAAATCCCTGCAGGTCCCAGGCTCTGGGCCTGTATTCGCCTTGGGTTTCTAAGCGACTGAACAAATAGTTTAGGCTGCGGTACCGCCCGGCTATATTCCATGAAAATGCATGGTTTTGGTTTGTGCCCTCGGTTTGAAATTGAGCCCCTAAAAGCCCTATTGAAATTTGACTTCCCTGGGTTCGGGGACTTCGGTACCGCACGTCGAGAACACTGCTGAATTTATCTCCATACTGAGCCTCAAATCCACCGGGTGAAAATCGTAAGCTTTGCACCATGAGTGGGTTTATAAAACTTAGTCCTTCTTGCTGACCGCTACGAGCCAATTGTGGACGGTAGAGTTCAAAATCATTTACATAAATTAAATTTTCGTCAAAATTACCGCCCCGAACGCTATAACCGCTGCTTAATTCGTTGTTGCTGCTTACGCCCATTTGTGTTTTTAACAAATCTTCTAAATTGCCCGTTGCACTGGGCAGGGATTTAAACACCTTAGGAGAAAGCGTAGTAAAACCATCCGTTCGTAAACTTTTGTCTGTTACGATTACATCTTTTAATTGGTTTTTAAACCGAAGCCTAATGTTTAATTTAAATAAGGTGTCCTGTGGAGAAAGACTTAGTAATTGGCTAAAATAATTAATGTTTGAAATTACCAGCGTAATAGGTTTTGTAACCCCAGGTAGGGTTAAATAAAAACTTCCATCCGGTTTAGAATAGGTTACAGTTTGGGGCAATTCCTTAACCGCAATTTGAGTCATTTCAATGCCGTTTCCAATGCTGTCACGTACATATCCCTGAATGTGTAGGGTTTGTCCTGTAGCAGCAAGGCCTAACAGCATAAAAAAAAACAGACCAAAAGGCTTCACTTTCAATAACACTACAAAAACGTGTAAAACTAAAAAATCGTATGAACATCAAAAATTATAATTTTAGGTTTTAATTGCAATTCGAGGGTAATTTACCCGTGGATATGCATTGTAATACCTTAAATGAGCAACTTTACCAATCCTATAAATTTTCAATGGAATGCAAAAAAAGCCCTTGATCTGCTGCAACAATATTGGGGCTATCCGCAACTCAGAGGTGAACAAGCCGAGGTTATAAAATATGCGGTTTTAGGCGAACATCAAATTGTTCTCATGCCAACGGGTGCGGGTAAATCCCTGTGTTATCAATTACCGGCAGTATACAAAAACGGTTTGGTTTTGGTGGTATCTCCCTTAATTTCATTAATGGAAGATCAGGTAATGAAGCTTTCGGGCCTTGGAATTCCGTCGCATTGCATACACTCGGGGTGTTCGGAGGCTGCCATTCAGGAAGCTCTTAACAAGGCCTATCATCAAACGCTCAGAGTGTTGTATGTTTCTCCCGAACGCTTGCTGCATCCGGTTTTTAAAATGCAGTTGGAATATTTAAAACCCATGTTGTGTGTAATCGATGAGGCGCACTGTATTTCCGAATGGGGGTTTGATTTTAGACCTGCTTTTTTAGATACCGGTATGGTACGGGTATTGTTTCCGGAAACACCGGTCATGGCATTAACCGCTACAGCCAATCAAAAGGTAATTTCGGATATAAAATCGGTGTTAAAAATACCTGAGGCTCGGGTTCATTCACAGGCATTTTTAAGATCCAATCTACAATATTGGAAATGTGAAACGGTTCCGGATGTAAACACAATTGTAGAATGGTTGCAATTGGTTAATGGACCCACACTTATTTATTTTAGAAGCCGAAAAAAAACCCAATACTGGGCCAATCAATTGCGATTAAAAGGATATGCCACGGATTTTTACCATGCCGGCAGATCTGTAAAAGATCGAAAAAACATTCAAGAATATTGGCTGCAGGACAAAATTCAGGTTTTGTGTGCAACAACGGCCTTTGGCATGGGAGTAGATAAGCCTAATGTTCGATTGGTACTACATGCAGATGTTCCCGAAAGTCCAGAAAGCTATTATCAAGAGTCTGGAAGGGCGGGCAGGGATGGAGCAAAGTCCTATGCTGTGTTGTTTTATAACAAAAGCAGTTACAGCGCACTAAAAAATAAATTAGAAGCAAGATTTCCACCCTCCGAAGCTATCCATACCGTTTTAAAAACGCTGTATTCCCATGCTCAAATTTCATACGGGAGCGGCATGTTAAAACGCATTCAAATTAACTGGGATGCCTTTTGTGAACAATACCGTATTCAAATTTCTGATCTGAATTTAATGTTACCGCATTTAATTCGCTTTGGATATTTAAGTATTGAAGAGGGTTGGAACCGGGGTAGCCGACTTAAATTAACTTTGGATACCGATTCCCCCAATGAAATTGAGTGTGCAGCCCCGTTTAAAAACATTATAACGGCATTATTGCGTTTATATCCCGACATTAAATCAGGTTTTGTTAAAATTTCAGAATCGGACATCGCTGCTTTGTGCAAACTTTCTACAGAAGCACTTAAAGGCCATTTATTGAGCATGCAAACCTTTCAATGGCTCTTGTACGAACCCCGACAAGACCAGCTTTTTTTAACCTTTTTAAAGTCCAGGCCCGATCAAGATTATTGGGATTGGCCACATACAATCTACCGTGAATTAAAACACAACCAGTCGGAACGATTAAATAACCTGTTGGCTTATTTAGAGCAAAGCAATGGGTGTTTGCAATCGTTTTTAATTCGTTCTTTTATAGAGAATGCTAACGAAGACTGTTCAACGTGCATGCATTGCCAGCGCATTAAAATTCAAAATTCTTTAAAAACATTTCTGTTGGAGCAATTTAAACTTAAACCCAGGCAAGTAGTAGGGGACCTTAAAAAAAATCTGAATGTCCTCCAGCGCATTGAATTGGATGGGGTGTTACAAGAATTAATTGTTAAAGAACATTTAGCGTTAAAAATAGATCCGGTCCTAATGGAAAACAGTACCTTCGTTTTAACATCCTTATGGCGTTAATTCAATTAAATCAGGTTTCAAAATTTTACGACATGGGCTTGGAACGGGTTTTTGCCTTACGAAATTTGTCTTTAGAAATTCATAAAAACGAATACGTTGCTTTAATGGGACCCTCGGGAAGTGGAAAATCGACCTTAATGAATATTTTGGGATGTTTGGATACGCCCAATTCCGGTACCTATGTTTTAAATTCCAGAACGGTTTCTGAATTGTCCGACGACGAACTGGCAAAAATTCGTAACATCGAAATCGGATTTGTGTTTCAGGCCTTTAATTTACTACCCCGCATGAGTATTGTTGAAAACGTTGCATTACCGCTTTTATATGCCGGGGTTTCAAAATCTGAACGCTTTGAGAGAGCCACCGAGGTATTGATTCAAGTGGGATTGGAACAACGGTTACAGCACAAACCCAACGAATTGAGCGGAGGTCAAAAACAACGCGTGGCCATTGCCAGAGCCCTTGTAAATCGACCCTCCATTATTTTAGCCGATGAGCCAACGGGAAATTTAGATTCGGTAACTTCTGAAGAAATCATGAATTTGTTTTCTGATATTCAATCCAAGGGCAACACCGTTATTTTAGTTACCCATGAAGAAGACATTGCACGTTATGCGCATCGAATTATTAGATTAAAGGACGGAACCCTGGATGTATAGTAAATATGAAAGTTTATTCACCTAGCTTTTTTATTATTTTTTACGGGTTTAGTGTGATGCTAAATTCAATGTTGTTTGCTCAAAATCCTCGGTGTTTACCTTATGTGCAAATGGGCTTGGGTGCCCAAGTGCCCGGAATGGATTTAGCCAAAGATTACGGATCAAACATGCAGGTTTCGGCTTCTTTTGATCAACGCTGGAATGGATTCTGGTTAAGTGGCATGGGCTTTGATTATTTTTACGGAGCTACTGTAAAAAACGATGTTTTATTAGCCCTGCGAAACGATCAAGGGCAAATAACCAATAACGAGGGTTATCCATCAGATATTCGGGTAACCGAACGAGGATTTCAATGGTATGCCAAAGGCGGCATTGTAAAATCCATTAACCAAAACGGATGGAATTGGTTGCTTTGCGGTGGTATGGGGTATTTGGAACACCAGGTATACCTTTACGATACCGAAAAAAAAGTCGTTGCGCTTCAAAACGAATCAATGAAAGGATACGATCGCTTATGCAATGGCATGCTGTTTCGGGCTGAAACGGGGGTGTTGTATTTAAGTAAAAACCGATACAGTAATTTTTACATAGGCTGCGATGCCGCTTTTGCATTAACCCGATCCAGACGGCGATTTGCATACGGATACGGTTCTTTGGCAACGGGTTTAAGAAAGGATTTTTTATCGGGCTTTAAACTTTGTTGGATTTTACCCTTACAATCCCATGTCAATCATACGTATTTTACACAATGAGATTCCTGTATTCGGTTTTAATACATTTATACGGAGGACTTATTTCTCTCGTTTCACCCTTTAAAAGTAAAGCCCTTCAGTGGAAACAGGACCGAAAAAACTACAAAGAATTGTGGACCCAAACAGTTCAATCCCAAACCAAGCCCATTATTTGGTTTCATTGTGCCTCGGTGGGTGAGTGCGAGCAGATTTTACCTTTAATTCAGCGCCTTCAAAACGATTTTCCTGGCTATGCCTGTTTTTTAAGTTTTTTTTCACCTTCCGGCTATGCAATGTATAAAAACCATGCATCCGTAGATGCGGTTCTCCCGCTTCCCTTGGATACGCCTTCCAATGCCCGATGGTTAAGCAATCTCTTTAAGCCCCATTTGGTGGTATTTGTAAAATACGAGTTTTGGTTTAACCTGTTAAGCGAATTGCATCAAAAAAACATACCTGTTGTTTTGGCCTGTGCTATTTTTAGGCCGCATCAGATTTTTTTTAAATTTTACGGAGCATGGTTTCGTAATTTTTTAAAATTATATCATTGTGTTTTTATTCAGGATAAATATTCGGAACAGCTTTTATCAACGATTGTTCAACCGCTTTCTAATACCCTAATAACAGGCGATTCTCGTTTAGAACGAGTTCTTCAGGTTCAATCCGAACCTTTTAACAACCATTTTATTGATTTGTTTATCGGGGACGCTAACACTGTAATAATTGCTGGTAGTACCTGGCCTTTGGATCACCGTATGTTAGTAAAGGCCTTTTTTAAATGGAAGCAGCTAAAACCGCACTCTAAACTTATTCTTGTACCCCATGAATGGAATTCTGCTTTGCTTTCCAGTCTTATTCAATATGCGCAATTACAAAACCTAAACGCCATTACCTTTTCTTCCTTTCAAATGGAACATCGCAACGAATATGATGTATTGATATTAGATGTCCTGGGAATGTTGTCCAAATTGTACCGAAAGGCAAACCTTGCGTATGTTGGCGGTGGATTCAACAGCGGATTGCACAATACACTAGAACCTGCTGTATACAATTGCCCTATTACGTTTTCTGATAAACGCTATAAAAAATACCAGGAAGCAGAAGGATTGGTTTTAAATCAGTTTGCGCTATGTGTTCATTCGGAAGAAGCACTGGTAGAAGCCTGGAAACAACAGCTGGCGTGGACACAAGATCCCGAATGGAAAAAACGCTACCGTAAATGGATTAGTGAGCAATCTGGAGCCGTTGATCGAATGATGGGATATTTTAAATCGGTATTATAATTCCATAGCTTTTGCCACCCTGTCTGCAGTTTGGTCCCAGCTAAAATCTTTTGCGCGACGAAGTCCTTTTTCAATCAATTGGGTTTTCAAGGTAAAATTTTGCTCAATCGTTATTAAAGCCTCTGCTATTGCCTGAATATTGTCAGGAGCAACCTTTATTGCTGCATCGGCTGCAATTTCATTGAGCGCTGTGGTATTTGAACAGATTACGGGTGTCCCGCATTGCATGGCCTCTATAACAGGAATTCCAAATCCTTCAAAAAAAGAAATTAAACACAGGGCCTCTGCCGCAGCAACCAAAAGGTTTATTTCTGTTAATGGCTGCTGATTTTTAAATATGACTGCATCTTGCAAACGGTTTTGTAAAATATAAGCATCCGCGTCATGATTTCCCCAGTATTTAGATCCGCAGAGCACCAGTAAATGGGTTCCGCCCAAATTCCGATACCTATGGTAGGCTTTTAGTAAACCTAAAATGTTTTTACGGGGATGTAAGGAACCCAGAAATATCCAATAGGGTTTTCCAGCGGTGTGACGTAAACGAATATTTTGTTTAGCATCGGCAGGAAGAGGGTTATAACCCTCGTTGATGCCGTTATAAACCACCTCAATTTTATTAGATTCAATACTGTAGGTTTGATGTATATCTAATTTAGAAAATTCCGATACTGTTAATAGCTTCCAGGCCTTTTTTGCAAAGCGAGGATAAAAGGTTTGATAGTAGCGAATATCAAACCAACGTAAATCCTGGGGACGGTGTTCAAAATTTAAATCGTGGATAACGCCCATCTGTTTGCCTTTGTATCGCAAACAAAGCATGCCGTCGGGCGAAAAAAACAAATCCGGTTGATGATGTTTTAACCATGCAAAAACCCTTAGCTCCATCCATAATAAATAGGCCAAGGGATGCCTTGCCTTGGGTCGAATAACATGTACCCGGATGTTTGAATTAAGAGGCTCTTTAAATTCCGGATTTCGATCAAATAAAAAATGAAAGGTGTGTTCTGGATAATTTTTGGATAAGCGCTTAAGGGTTTGCCATGTAAACCAACCAATTCCATCCAGTTTTCCAAACTGCATCAACCGGGTATTAACCGCAATAACCATGCAGTAAAGGTAATTTAAATAGGTCTAATTGCCTTAAAATGATTAATTTAGAAGCTTCCGATGCAAAAACGAAAATTTGTAGTCGATCTGGCCACCCTGTTAATTCTCAATCTGCTTATAAAGCCGCTTTGGACCTTAATTATTGAACCCAAAGTACAGGGGCAAATAGGAAATATAGCCTATGGCGAGTACTTTGTAGTTTTTAATTTTTCTCTTATGCTCAGCATTTTGCTGGACATGGGTTTGTCGTACTTTAATAATAAAAATATAGCTCAAAACCAACAGTTATTAAGCAAGCATCTTTCTAAAATGTTCATGCTGAAAATTTCCATGGCGTTTTTATATCTGATTGCGTGTTTAATTATTGGATTTGGTGTGTTACATTTTAACCTGAAATTGGTTGTTGTTTTATGTTTAAACAGTTTTTTTCTGAGTTTAATTTTATTTCTAAGATCAAATCTGCAGGCCCTGCATTTGTTTCGTTTGGACAGTTATATTTCTGTACTGGACCGCATTTTAATGCTGTCGATTTTATCTCTTATGTTGCTTGAATGGATTCCTGTACAAATTTCTCTTTGGTCTTTTGTATGGGTTCAAACTGCAGGATATGCCATAACGGCTGTTATTGCATTTTTTGCCGTTTGGCATAAAACCCATTTTTTTAAAATGCATTGGGATTGGAAGTTTAACATATTAATTATTCGAAAAAGTTTGCCATATGCTGTTCTGGTTTTATTAATGGCTTTTTACAACCGTTTGGACAGTTTAATGCTTGAACGAATATTAGGAGGCGATTACGGTAAACAACAAAGCGGAATTTATGCAAAAAGTTTTAGGCTGTTGGATGCAGCCAATCAAATAGCCTATCTCTTTTCGGTACAACTCCTTCCATTGTTTAGCCGAATGATAAAAATGCACCAATCCGTTGTTAAGTTGTTACAGGTTTCGTACAGTTTATTAATTACTCCAGCTTTAATTGTGTCGGTAAGTACGGTTTTTTATGCGCCGTATTTTTTTGATAAAATTTATACCGGAGACATTGAGGGATACCAGGTGTTGAGTATTCTTATGTGCGGATTTACAGCCATTTCCATTACCTATATTTTTGGAACCCTGCTTACAGCCGGAGGACATTTAAAAATACTTAACCGTGTTGCTTTTGCAGGTATTTTAATCAATTTTGGGATAAATTTTTGGCTAATACCTCGTTATCAAGTAACGGGAAGTGCTATTTCCAGTATTGTAACGCAGTTTTTTACAGGAATTTTACAAATATATTTATGCTATAAGGTATTTAATTTTAAAATCAATTACCGCATGATTTTAAGTACAATAACTTTTATTTTAGGGTTGTGTGTGTTAAACTATTGGTCGCTTCATTGGTTTACTGGCAACAACATGTGGATGCTTAATTTCATATTAATGCTCTCTGCATCTATTTTACTTGCCTTTATAACCCGAATGGTAAAATTTTCATCTCTTTATAAATTAATAAAAAAACAACATGAATAATTCGCTTAACATTCAATCCGCATTAAGCATTTTGTATGCTAATTTAAAATCTTTTTTATTATTAACTCTGATTGTTGCGGTTTTATCTTTCGGTGTTACTTTTTTAATACCCAAAGAATTTAAATCTACCAGTATTATTTTTCCGGGACGCCAGTTTTCTGTTTCTAAACTGGTAATTGAGGCCAATGCCGGCAATCAAGAAGACTATTTGATGTTTGGCGATGCCGACGACTGCGAAAAAGTACTTCAACTGTTACACAGCGACGATTTAAAATTAAAATTGGCCAAACGCTATAATTTATGGAATCGTTGGAGTATTGAGGATACAACATTTGCCATTCATTGGCTTAAATTGGAATGGAATGAAATGATTTCGGTTAAGCGTACGGAATTTAACAGTATAAAAATTGAAGTTTACGACAAAGACCCAAAAATGGCTGCAGAAATAGCCAATGCGGTGGTTTATTACTGCGATACCATTCGAAAAGAAATGAATTCAAAAATTACAAATCAGGTGGTTAAAATTGTAAAAGATGAGTTTGATTTAACCCTATCCCGAATGAAAGAACTTGAAGACAGTTTAAATTCACTACGGCAACTGGGCGTTTTGCATTATAAAGAACAGGTTAAGGCCTTTTCAAAAAGTTTTGCAAAAGCTCTTGAAAAAGGGGATGATGCTGCCTGTAAACGCTTAAAATCACAAATGGACACCTTAAAAAAATACGGATCCGCTTATCAAACCATAAAGGACAATTTAGATAAGTATTCTGCTAAATATCCCGATATTAAAATGAAATACGATGAGGCACTGGCCAATAGCCGTTCTTTAATACCCATTGAATTTAAAGTTCAAAATGCCTATCCCGATCCCTACAAAGCACGTCCCATTCGTTTTTTATGGGTTGTATTATCAGTGCTAACCGCAAATCTGTTGTTGTTTGTATACCTCTTGTATAAACTACGCCTTGCATCTAAACATGCTTAAAATTAACCGAAATCAGGTTTATTTAATTGCTGTTATTATAGGAATAACGTTATTGGGCTTGTTTAGTTATATTTTTTACTCTAAAAACATTGCTTACTGTATTTTGGCACTACCGGTTTTAGCATTGGTATTTTATTATTTGTGGACCGATTACTCTGTTCTTTTTTTTGTTTTATGTTTTACTACACCTTTGGCGGTTGGACTTAAAGAATTAGGACTTACTCAGGATTTGGATTTAAGTATTCCAACCGAGCCTCTAATGATAGCTTTATTAGGAGCTCATTTGGTGAATAAGGGTGTTAACATTTTACCCTTTGGATTTAATCAGCACAAATTAATAGTTTTTATCGCCCTGCAGTTTGTTTGGATGTTATTAACGGTACTTAGCAGTACGCTTTGGATTGTATCAATTAAACAATGGATCAGCCGCATATGGTTTTTTAATGCTTCGTTTGTGCTTGCTTCTTGGGTTTTTCAAAATCCAAGTCATATTTTTAAAACCATTCATTTATATACCTTTGGTTTAATTTTGGTGATTGTATATACTTTAATCACTCATGCTCAATACCATTTTAACGATAAGGCAGCCGATTGGGTTGTATCACCGTTTTATAACGATCATACCGCATATGGAGCAGTATTGGCTATGTTCATTCCGTTTTTTTTAATCTTTAGCTTTCAAAAAAAATCAAATGTTTATAGGCGATGGGTTTATGCTTGTATAGCTCTTTTGTTAATTTGTGCATTGGTTTTATCGTATGCCCGTGCCGGATGGTTAAGTTTAGCCATTGCAGCCGTTGTTTTTATTGTTTTAAAAATACGTATTTCGTTTTCGTGGATCCTCCGTATGGGATTGGCAGCCTTGGTTATTTTTTTATTGTTTCAAACAGAACTGTATCTGATTTTAAGTAAAAACAGTACCGATGCTAAAGGTGGGCTGGCCAATAATATAGAATCGGTTTCTAATATTTCAACCGATGCCTCAAACCGAGAGCGCATCAATCGTTGGAATTGCGCATTGCGCATGTGGTGGGAAAAACCCTTTTTAGGCTGGGGCCCGGGCACCTATATGTTTCAGTATGCGCCCTTTCAACGCAGCGATCAACTCACTATTATCAGTACCAATTTTGG
>CAWUNH010000006.1:0-15425 GCA_963923435.1 uncultured bacterium | reverse complement strand
ATACAGGTGCACGGCATCGACCTGTTTAAAAATATTATTGTTGATTAAAGCGGATGCGTCCTGAACTTTGGTTTTATTCGCCTCAATTTTCGCCACGGCTTGAATACGTTTTGGATTTTGTATTTAATTCGGTATTAAAATACAAGCTGCATCGAACGAAATCAATACCAGAAATCAACCATAAAAAAAAATCAGAAAAAATATTTTTAATTAATTACTCTACAGAATGTATTAAGGGAGCATTTCAAATTAAACCCCATGATTTTTTATTTAAAACCAATGGGTTTAATTATCGGCTTATAAAATCAGAATCCTATTATGGTACATTGGTTGGAGATACATTTACTGAGTCCTCGGATTTATTTACTTCGGTATTTTACTTTATTTCAAGAGCCGAAGAATGGCAGCAGCGAAAACGAGATGCGCACAATCGGTTTTACGATCAATCCATAGATGCCACAGAATTTGATTTTTCAGAGCCCTATGTGGACATTTGGATTGATGAATTCAGATTAAAATTAAATGAATTTTTTTTGGATTTAAACTTGCAACAACCCGAATTTAAAACCGTTTACACCTTTGATATAGACAATGCCTTTGCATTTAAAGGCCGTTCGTTGTACACCACCGTATTTGGATTGATGAAAGATGTTTTGTTTTTAAAGGGAGGCATGCTTAAACAGCGTTGTAGGGTAGTGTTGGGTATTTCAAACGATCCTTTTGATGTTTATAAGAATTTACTGAGTTATATAATTCAAAAAAAACTGGATTCGCGTTTCTTTTTTTTAATTAACCGAAAAACTTCATGGGATAAAGGGGCTCGTATTCATTCTAAAGCCTTTAAAAACCTTATAACATTATTTAAACCGCATGCTCAAGTTTGCGGAGTGCACCCCTCTTACATAAGTTCAGAAAACACAGAACTTATCGAACAAGAATCAAAAACATTTTCAGATTTATTTGGTGTAAATACAATTCAAAGCCGGCAACATTTTTTGAAATTTAATATTCAAAGTACACCGATAATTTTAAATAAAGCCGGTATTAGCAGCGATTGGTCAATGGGCTTTTCGGACCGTATAGGTTTTAGAGCCCGAACTACACACGCATTTAAATATTATAATTTTAATACAGAAACCCCCGAACAGTTGCAATTTATTCCATTTTGTATGATGGATGGAGTATTTTACATTCATGGCAAAACACCACTTGACGAGGCATTAACTCAGGTTTCAAAAATTAAAGAACGCATTCGTAAACTTGGAGGTCAATGCGTTTTTGTATTTCATGAACGTACTTTTTCTGAATTACACCATCCCGGGTACTCCCGTTTCTTTTATAAAATATCCGAAATCTAAGCTAAAACAAAACGTACATTTGCATTTATGAAGGGACTGTTTGTATTGGTTTTGACATTTCTTTTTTGGAGTTGCAAAAACGATTTGGATTTAAACGCACCCTACAAAGAAATTCCAGTAGTGTATGCGGTATTAAGTCCTCAAGAAACCCGCCATATGATCCGAATTAACAAATCTTTTTTAACCGAACAAGATGCTTATCAGGTTGCACAAATAACCGATTCGGTATGCTATAACGAAGGTGAATTAGAGGTTAAATTAGACCGATTTGTTAATTCTAAACAGGTTAATGTGGTTCCAACCCGAAACGTAAAAACCCTGTATTTCAAAGACACGTTGGTTACGACGGTTTCGGGAGCGTTTGCAAATCAGCAACGAGTATACGTTGCCTATGGAGATTTTCACAACGAACTACCCCGTTTGGATGCCTATGGGGTTAACATTAATCCCAATTGGAAAGTTGAAGGCAACTATATGCTAACCATTACCAATAAAAAAACCGGTGCGGTATTTACAGCAACCTCCAATATTGTAGACAGCATTCGGCCATCCGGTTTTCCGCCTTTTGTTAATTTTTATTATCCTGTACCTCCAGGAGCCGCAGTAAATGAAAACAATTACATTGATTACAGCGAGCCCTTAAAAACCTACAAAATTTATTATAATACCAATGAATCGGAAATTTACCAAACCAGCATTCGGTTTCATTGTTATGAAGACATCGGAATTCAAAAGGGTTATTTTTTCTTAGAGTACAACTTTTACAATCAGTATTTAAAAGAAAAAAAAACAGATGGTATTTTCAGAGACAAACTGGAGCTCTCTTTTACGGGTAATGAATTGTTTGAAGCTATTGGAAACCAACTAGCCAAAACAAATCTAAATTCAAACGCTTTGGGCAGAAAATTTTATATGATTCAATATTTAGTCTATTCGTCTACTCAGGATTACGCCGATTTTTTATTATTTACCAAACCCTCCAATAGTTTTGCTCCCAATAAGCCACTCTATTCGAATTTTAATGCTAAATCGGCTATGGGTATTTTTACCTTCAGATCGCGATGCATGATACAAAAAGCACCTTCGACCGCATTTATATCAGAATTTCAAAGAAATTCAAATACCTGTAACTACTTGTTTTACAATGCCGATAACAGCCGAAAAGGCTGCAGTCAATAGTAAATCTGACGACTTTAAAGTCAAACCCCTAATTTTTATGCCATTATGACATGGTTTTTTAAATTGTTATCAATGGCACGTGTATTGAATAAATGAAATAAAAAATTATGGGAAAAATAATAGGAATAGACCTGGGAACCACCAACAGCTGTGTTTCGGTCATGGAAGGCAATGAGGCGGTTGTAATTTCAAATAATGAAGGAAAACGCACCACACCCTCGGTCGTTGCTTTTGTGGAGGGTGGTGAACGTAAGGTAGGAGATCCTGCCAAACGTCAAGCCATTACCAACCCCCAAAAAACCATTTATTCAATAAAACGATTTATGGGATTGGGTTTTGACGATGCTCAAAAAGAATTAAAACGCGTGCCCTATAAAGTGGTTAAAGGAGATAACAATACCCCACGGGTAGAAATAGACGACCGCAAATACACTCCGCAGGAAATTTCGGCCATCATTCTTCAAAAAATGAAAAAAACAGCTGAAGATTATTTAGGCAATGAAATCACCGAAGCTGTAATTACGGTTCCGGCTTATTTTAATGATGCTCAGCGGCAAGCCACCAAAGAAGCTGGCGAAATTGCCGGATTAAAAGTAAAACGAATTATTAACGAACCAACCGCTGCCGCTCTGGCTTATGGATTGGATAAACGCAGCAAAGACATGAAAATTGTGGTGTTTGACTGTGGTGGTGGTACGCACGACGTGTCGGTTTTGGAATTGGGAGACGGTGTTTTTGAGGTTAAAAGTACCGACGGAGACACCCATTTGGGTGGCGACGATTTTGACCAAGTTATTATTGATTGGTTAGCCGATGAATTTAAAAAAGAAGAGGGTATTGACTTGCGCCAGGATCCAATGGCACTGCAACGCTTAAAAGATGCAGCTGAAAAAGCCAAAATAGAATTGTCCAATACAAGCTCCTCGGAAATTAACCTTCCCTACATAATGCCGGTAAACGGTATTCCAAAACATTTGGTTAAAACGCTGTCCCGTGCAAAATTTGAGCAATTGGCCGACAGTCTCATCAAACGTACCATTGATCCCTGCCGTTCGGCATTAAAAAATGCGGGTTTATCTACAAGTGATATAGACGAAGTTATTTTAGTTGGTGGTTCAACCCGTATACCTGCCATTCAGTCGGCTGTAGAACAATTTTTTGGCAAAGCTCCAAATAAAAGTGTAAATCCAGATGAAGTTGTGGCTCTGGGTGCGGCCATTCAGGGAGGTGTTTTAACGGGTGAAGTTAAGGATGTATTGTTATTGGATGTAACGCCCCTTTCGTTAGGAATTGAAACCATGGGCGGAGTGTTTACCAAATTAATCGAAGCCAATACAACCATACCTACTAAAAAATCACAAGATTTCAGCACGGCTGCAGATAATCAGCCCTCGGTTCAAATAGTGGTTTTTCAGGGGGAACGTCCCATGGCCAGAGACAACCGAAAATTAGGCGAATTTAATCTGGATGGCATTCCACCGGCTCCCAGAGGTGTACCTCAGATTGAAGTTACCTTTGATATCGATGCCAATGGAATTTTAAATGTAAGTGCAAAAGATAAAGCCACCAATAAATCGCACAATATTCGAATAGAAGCAAAAAGCGGATTGTCTCAGGAAGAAATTGACCGAATGAAGCGCGAAGCTGAGGCAAATGCAGATTCCGATAAAAAAGCCAAGGAAGAAGCTGATAAAATAAATGAAGTGGATGCAATGATTTTTCAGTCTGAAAAAAATTTAAAGGAACACGGTGAAAAGCTGCCTGCTGAAAAAAAACAAGCCATCGAAGGAGCATTAACCGAATTAAAAGCTGCACATGCTTCAAGAAACCTAACACAAATGGAAGTTTCTTTAAAAACCTTAAACGAGGCCTGGTCGGCAGCCAGTGAAGACATGTACAAAGCACAGCAACAGGGAGCATCGGCTCAAAATCCCGGTAGTGCAAATACGTCTTCGGGTTCCGATGCTGCTAAAGGGGAAAATGTAACCGACGTAGATTTTGAAGAAGTTAAATAAACGTTCTTTTAAAAATTTAAAGGCCTCCTAGGAGGCCTTTTTTATTCCCGTGTAACAGCAAGCAATTCCGAAACTAAGCGATCGAAAAGATGTTTGGTTATAGCCCGCATCATGAAGATGCTTTATGAACGAATCAAAATGAGGAAATTCCTGAACACTCTCAAATAAATACCGATAGGCTTTAGAGTCGGAAGAAAAAAATCTTCCAATCCAAGGAATGATGCGTTTAAAATAAAAGTGGTAAATCAATTTTATTAATTTATTTCTAGGATAGGCAAACTCAAGCACGCATATAACCCCATTCGGTTTAAGCATTCTTTTAATATTGCAAAGCCCTTTATCTAAATTTTCAAAATTTCGAACTCCAAATGCAACCACTGCTAAATCAAAGGTGTTTTCAAAGCGAGTACAGGTTTCTGCATTATCTTCAATCAACTCAATTTTAGTAGATGGAATGTTGCGAAGTTTTAATTTAGTTTGCCCGACATTTAACATGCCAGCGCTGATATCCATACCGGTAATTTTTTCAGGATTTAAATTTAAACAGGTGAGAGCGAAATCTCCGGTACCGGTGGCAACATCTAAAATGAATTTGGGTTGGGTGGTTTTTTTTTTAATTTCATTAAGGCAAGCCTTTCGCCAATAACGGTGTACACCCAGAGATAATATTGAATTTAGAGAATCGTAGCGGTTTGAAATGCGGTTAAACATTTCCCGAACCTGCTGATTTTTTGAATTTGAACTGGCGTAGGGGGTAACGGGTTTGGTTGACATTATCGAACAGCGTCCAGGTTTAAGGTTTCTACTAAAAGCTGCTCTTTATTAACAGGAACTACGCCAATTTGTTCGCAAACCAACCCACCGGCTAAATTTGAAATTTGGGCAATTAATACTTCCGGACATTTTAAAGCCCTGCATAATGCCGCAACGCTAATTACCGTGTCGCCTGCTCCGCTTACATCTGCGATGCTCCTGAGGTGGGCACTGTAATGGGCTTTAATACTTTTAGAATTTACAATTACACCACGCTCAGCTAAGGTTAATAAAATGCACTCCAGTTTATGTTTTACGCGGTAACTGCTTAAGGCACGTTGTAAATCGGAGATGCTATCGGTTTCAGAATCCAATTTTGCACCCTCGCGTAATTCTTTTAAATTGGGTTTAAATAACGAAGCACCTTTGTATACGTTAAAATGACGTTTTTTGGGATCTACACAGGTAGGCACTCCGCGAGATTTTGCAAGATCGATTATTTTTTGAATGAGTTTAGGCGTTAATAAACCTTTATCATAATCTTCAAAAATAATTACATCAATTTTATCGTGTAATAGAATATAATGAATAAGCGTATACAATTGCTGCATTTCCGGTGCCGTAATGGCTTCTTCAATTTCTTCGTCAATTCGAAGCAATTGGTGGGTATTGCCCAATACCCTGGTTTTACAGGTTGTTATACGTTCTCTGCTTTTTAAAATACCCTTTTGACTTAATTTTTGAGATTTAAGTAAATCCAACAGCGTTTGTCCGTTTCTGTCGACCCCAATTACAGAACATAAAATTGGATTGGCACCCATGGCCTGTATGTTTAAAGCAACATTGGCAGCCCCACCTAAACGCTTTTCTTTTTTTTGAACCGTTACAATGGGTACTGGCGCTTCGGGGGAAATGCGGTTAACTTTTCCCCAGATGTAATTATCAATCATTACATCTCCAATAATAAGAACATTCAATTGATTAAACTGTTTAAAGAGATTCCGCAGGTATTCTTTTTTAAAAGTTTTTTTCATTTTATTTTAATTGACAAACGGCATCCTGAACACGGTGCAAAGCCTCAATTAAAAGATTGTCCGAAGTTGCATATGAAAAACGCAAATAGCGGTCATCTCCGAATGCAGCTCCCGGAACCAGAGCAACATGGGCTTTTTCCAACAAATAATTGCTTAAATCGGTAGCATTTTTAATAACATGCGTCCCGTGTTTTTTACCAAAGAGTGCGTCTACCTGCGGGTAAATGTAAAAAGCTCCTTGGGGCCGATTGGTTTTAAAACCCGGAACGGCAGAAAGAATTTCAAGTGCCAAATTACGCCGTTTTAAAAAAGCTTCTCGCATGGGGCGAATGTAAGTGTCAACATCCAGTTCCATTGCGGCATGCATGGCTTTTTGGGTTATGCTGCAGGTAGCCGAAGTTATTTGCCCTTGAATTTTATCGCAGGCCATGGCAATCTCTTTTGAAGCTGCCATTATTCCGCCTCTCCAGCCCGTCATGGCAAAGCCTTTAGAAACTCCGTTTATGGTAATGACTCGTTCGGATAGCGCTTTAATTTGCGCCATTGAGGCATGGCTTCCTTCAAAGGTTATGTGTTCGTAAATCTCGTCGCTAATTACATAAACCTGGGGATGTTTTAATAGAACCTCTGCCAAAGCTGTTAAATCCTCCTTGGTATAAACCGTGCCTGTAGGATTGCAGGGAGAGCTGAACAACAGCAACTTGGTTTTGGGTCCAATCGCCGACTCAAGTTGTTCCGGTTGAAGTTTAAAATCGTGTTCAATGGGGGTTGGAATTATAACAGGACGGCCTTCCGCTAATTTGATGATTTCAATGTAACTTACCCAAAAGGGAGATGGAACAAGGACTTCATCGCCGGGATTGAGCAATGCTAAAACCGCATTAGCGATACTTTGTTTAGCACCGGTTGAAACTACAATTTGATCGGGATTAAATTGTAACTTATTATCCCGCAAAAATTTTTTACAAATGGCCTCCCTCAGTTCAAGGTATCCCGATACATGCGTATAATATGAAAAATTGTTGGTAATTGCGGCAATAGCGGCCGACTTAATGGGTTCGGGTGTGGTAAAGTCGGGTTCTCCCAAACTTAAACTTATTACATCAATACCTGCAGCTTTTAGTTCCCTGCTTTTACGAGCCATGGCAATGGTCTGAGATTCGGTAAGTGCGTCCAGTCGACGGGCAAGTTGAGTCATATGACACTGCAAAACTACAATTATTAAATTGTAAAAATTAGTTCCGTAGCTAAGATATGCTCAGGCAAAAGTTAATAATTACAACTTTAATCCATAGAGTTCTAAATCTTCTGCATAATCTTCAAATACTGCAATTTTGGGTAAATGGCCCCATTGTACAAAGTGCATTTGGGTAAATAATGCTCGGCTGGATTGGTTTCGTTTAAAAATAAATGCCAGAAGCGTATGGATGTTATGAGTTTTGGAATATTCAATGGCATGTTTCAATGCAAGTTTTCCAATGCCTAAACCTTGCGCATTGGAATTTAAATATAAACTAATTTCTTTACAACCCTGGTAGGCAGGACGCCCATAAAACACACTCAGAGACATCCATCCACAGTAACTCTCATTTTGTGTAATTGTCCAAACCGGTGATTGGGATTGAAGATGTGCTTCAAACCACTGGAGCCGCTCTTCTATGGTTTGCAAATGCGTATCGGCAGTAATTCCACCCGATTTTACCGCTGCATTATAAGTGGCAGTAATATTGCTTAAGTCGGCTTTTTCGGCTGTTTTAAAAGTTACGTTCATCCGTAATGATGCAATAAATAAGGGTATTTCTTACTTTGAATGCGTAAAACATGCTCGTAAACAATTGAGCGAAGGCTTTCGATATTGTTTTTTTCTTGAGCACTTATAAACACAATTTCCAGACAAGGCTCGTACCGGTTTTTCCACTGGGCTGCCAGGATATTTAAATCGGCAGGTAATAAATTGTCTTGAGTTAGGTCATCGGATGCAGGCAATTGTTGATGGTATAAATCGGTTTTATTAAATACTAAAATTTGATCTTTTTGCGCGGCTCCTATTTCATTTAAAATAGTTTGTACAACCCGAATCTGATCGTCAAAGGCCGGATGCGAAAGATCTACAACATGCAATAACAGGTCGGATTCGCGTACTTCATCCAGTGTAGATTTAAAACTTTCCACTAAAGTTGTTGGAAGCTTTCGAATAAATCCCACAGTATCGGAAAGCAAAAAAAACAGAGCATTCATATGTACTTTTCGAACCGTGGTATCCAGGGTTGCAAACAGTTTGTTTTCGGCAAATACCTGGCTTTTACTAAGTACATTCATAAGGGTACTTTTGCCAACATTGGTGTATCCGACCAATGCCACGCGAACCAATTCTCCACGGTGCTTTCGTTGTGTAATCATTTGCCGGTCAATTTCTTGCAGGCGTTTTTTTAAAAGCGCGATTTTATCCCTAATAATCCTACGGTCGGTTTCAATTTCTTTTTCTCCAGAGCCACCCCTGGTTCCGGTGCCTCCTCGTTGACGTTCTAAATGCGTCCAAAGACCTGTTAAACGCGGTAAAAGATACTGCAATCGGGCCAGTTCTACCTGTGTTTTTGCATACGCTGTGTGAGCCCTTTGTTCGAAAATTTCTAAAATTAAACTCGTTCGGTCCAGTATTTTTTTGGGTATTTCTTTTTCGATATTTCGCTGTTGAGACGGACTAAGTTCGTCGTCAAATACAACCGCATCGACGGGATGAATGGCAATCCATTTTTTAAGCTCATCGAGTTTACCTTTGCCAATAAAAAAGGACTTATCCGGGGCATCTAATTTTTGAGTAATAACATAGGTTGTTTTAAAACCGTAGGTTAAAGCCAAAAACTCAAGTTCTTCTAAATATTCCTTGGTTTTTGATTCTGTTTGAAATCGGGACATTAGCCCCACCAAGACACACGTTTTAACGGCCTGTGCCCCTTGTGTTTCGACCACTAGTAGGTTTTTAAAGAATCCAATACAAACCGGGCCACCGATTGCGCTTGTTCAGGGGTTAAATTGGCCGGAGGCATGGTGTTTTTACCGTTTAATACAAGCTTAATTATTTCAGATTCTTTTAATTCGGTTGTTTTAATGTTTTTTGCACCAGCCAATCCTGCATCGCCTGCATTACCATGACATACTGAGCAGTTTGATCGGTATAAAGCGCCCGCACTTTGAACGCCCGTATTTTGCACATACGCTTTTCGTTTATGGTACGATTCTGCCAGACCAAAACTCGCCGTTATGCACAGTAAACTTAAAGCGGCTAAAATTTTGTTTTTTCGCTTAAAACCAACAACAGCCAGGGGAATAGATACCAGCACAAGGCAGATTTTTATCCAAAGTAAAAAGTCATAACCTCCTCCAAGAGGGAGTTGGGTCATTAAATAAATACCGGTTAATAAAAATAAGACACTAATAATCATTTCCGGGATACGGGTTAATTTACTAAACCGATCCAACAGAGCCTCTCTACCGCTCAATAAAAGGATGGTTTTTATTACATACAGAATTAAAAATAACACCACTGTTAAGTAGTGGGTGTGAAACATTCCGGTTCTCATAGTCGGTTTAAAAATATAAAAAAAAGCACAATTTAAAACTCAGGTCAACTTTAATTAGCTTAATTTTATGCAAGTTCATGACAAAGTACCTAGTAATACTACTTGCTGCAACAGCGCTTTGCCTTAACGCCCTTAGGGCGCAAAACGAATTTTCTCTTAACGGAGCGCCCTTTTCGCATCAAACCGTGCATGCTTTTGAAAACGCCTGCGTGGTGGTAAACCCCACGCTAACACTCGAAAATGCAGTAGTTATAATTGAAGGATCTAAAATTATACAGGTTGGAAAAGACGTAAAAATTCCAAAAAACGCCATTCGTCATGATATGCAAAACCGGTGGATTTATCCCTCCTTTATAGAAATGGTATCGGATTTTGGCATACAGACACAACGTTATTCGCCTAAAACGCATCCCGGCCCGCAATTAACCAGTACGCGTCCCGAGGTTTTAGGTTCCAACATGGCCCTGAGGTCCGATGTTCATGCTGCAGAATGGTATACCTTTGATGTTCAGCGAGCCGACCATTACCGAAAGTCGGGATTTGCCATTGTAAATGCGCATCATCCGGACGGAATTGTTCGGGGCACGTCGGTACTAACAGAATTGCATCAAATACCCGACCAATCAACCGTTATTAAAGGTAAATCTACAACCCTTATGGGGTTTGAAAAGGGTTCTTCGCCACAAGATTATCCCTCTTCGTTAACCGGCGCTATTGCCTTGTTGCGACAAACAGCCTACGACGCCCGCTGGTATAGCCGTCAAAAAACCCTGGTTAATCTTAATCTGCAAGCCTTTAACGACAACCTGCAACTCCCGCTTTTATTTTTTAGCCGCAACAAATGGGAATCCTTCAATATTTCAAAAATTGCACAGGAATTTCAATGGACTCCTTGGATTATTTCCTCCGGAGACGATTACCAGCGAATAAACGAAATAAAGCAAACGGGATTAAAATTTATTTTACCGCTGCATTTTCCAGAAATGCCGGATGTAGACCATCCCGCATACTCCGACCGTGTGTCGGTAAGCGAATTAAAACATTGGGAACTGGCTCCATCGGCACCTCGTTTTTTCGAACAAGCCCAGGTGCCCTTTGCCATTACTTCAAATGGTTTAAACGCTTCGGTTGATTTTTGGACACAAATAAAAAAATCAATTAGCAGAGGCTTATCGGTTGCAAAAGCCTTGGAGGCCTTAACTCTAATACCCGCGCAGGCTCTTGGAATAGAGCATGAGGCAGGCAAGGTACAAGCGGGTTTTCATGCTAATTTTTTTATCACCAATGGACCTGTTTTTGAAACTGAAACTCAAGTGCTTTCCCACTGGGTTGCAGGTCAGGAATTTAAACTAATCAATTTTCCTAATAAGTATTTTGAGGGAACCTATTTTGATCCGCTTACCCTGCGTTCCAATTCACTTGTATTGAATGCTTCGGGAGGGCTTAAATTAAATGCATTGCATCCTGTTCAGTTTAACGGAGACTACATCGAATGGCAGTTTAAGGACAGCACGGGTGCTTACCATTTTCATGGATGGTTCAATGCATCTCAAAAAATGCTGGAAGGTCGGTGGGAGTGGAATAGCAGGATAAAAGATACGGTCGTTTATTTAAATCCTCCCTCCGCGTCTCTGCGTTTAAATTCTAAAAATTTTTCCATTCTTGATTCTGCAGACAAAACGCTGGGGGAACTTTGGTATCCTTTTTCACCATTCGGATTAACAAGTTCACAACTTAATTTACGTAACAACACGCGGCCCATTTTAATTTCACAGGTTTGGGTTTGGCTGAGCGATTCGGTAAAACCAGTGCTTAGAGATGTACTCCTTGAAGAAGGTAAAATAAAATCCATTGCAGCGCACATTCCATTTCAGGAAGCGCGAATGATGCGTATTGAGGGAAAGGGTGGGCACTTAACTCCAGGAATTATTGACGAACACAGTCATATAGCATTAACCGGAGGGGTAAACGAAGGTACCGAAGCGAGTACGGCCGAAGTTCGCATGAGTGATGTAATTAATCCGGAGGATATTAACATATACCGTCAACTGGCTTCAGGAGTAACGGCTGTTCAATTGTTGCATGGCTCTGCCAATCCAATTGGCGGACAAAGTGCAATAATAAAATTACGTTGGGGAGCCAGTTCAGAGGGCCTGCTGTTTAAAAAAGCAGATCCTTTTATAAAATTTGCATTGGGTGAAAATGTTAAACAAAGCAATTGGGGCGACTCTCAAAACCAACGGTTTCCTCAAACCCGAATGGGTGTAGAGCAGGTGTACCGAGATTATTTTACCCGAGCCAAAGACTATTTAGAGTCCAAACAAATTGCAGAATTAAAAAAGCAAGTGTTTCGAATTAATTTAGACCTGGAAAGCGTATCAGAGATTTTATCAAAAAAACGCTTTATCACCTGCCACAGTTATGTGCAAAGTGAGATAAACATGCTCATGCATCTTGCCTCAGACTTTGGATTTAAAGTAAATACGTTTACCCATATTTTAGAGGGTTATAAAGTTGCAGATAAAATGAAAAACCACGGAGTATATGCCTCAACATTTGCCGATTGGTGGGCCTATAAGCATGAGGTAATGGAAGCGTTGCCATACAATGCCGAAATTTTAACCCGAATGGGAATTATTACAGCTATTAACAGCGATGATGCCGAAATGGGGCGTCGATTAAATCAGGAAGCTGCCAAATCTATTAAATACGGTGGTTTAACCGAAACAGAGGCTTTAAAACTGGTGACCTCCAATCCTGCAAAAATATTACATCTCGATAATTGGGTCGGAGCCATAACCGTTGGAAAAGATGCCGATTTGGTTCTTTGGAATGCCCATCCCTTATCCGTTCAATCAAAAGTCTTGTATACCTTAATTGATGGTCAGGTGTATTACAGCTTGTCCGATTACCAAGAGCGGTTGCATCAAAACGAAACAGAAAAAAACCGCATAGTTGCCAAAATCCGTTATTTAAAATCCAAAGGAGAAAAAGCCCAAGTACCCCAATGGAAGCCACCCCATTTGTATCAGTGTGAAACCCTTGATTCTGAGTATTAACATGATAAAACAAGCCTGTATAATTGTTGGATGTAGTATTAAGGGTTTACTCTTGTTGGCCCAGCATTATGCCTATATCAATGCCGATGTACATCTTGGAACCGGAAAACGTATTTATCCCGCAGTACTGATCACCCAACAAGATAAAATTGAATCGGTACAATCCCAGCAGGGCTTTAAAATAAATCCAACCGGTTTTGATTCCATTATAGATTTGCAGGGGCAACAGGTGTATCCGGCATTAATTAATCCCAATTCCATTTTAGGACTTCACGACGCCGAAGCGGTACGAGCTTCTCGTGATTTTGAAGACGTAGGAGTGTATAATCCGCACCTGCGTGCTCAAAGGGTGTTTAATACCGATAATCCCATTTTACCCACCGTTCGGAGAAACGGTATACTCATTACTCAGGTTACACCGCGCGGGGGACGCATCAGCGGTCAGTCCTCCATTATGTCTTTGTTTGGCTGGAACTGGGAAGATGCAACCTTGCTTAAGGACGATGGTTTACATTTAAATTTTCCGGAATTTCCAAGAACTACCGGCGAGGCATTTGAAAAACAAAAACGGATATACAATCAATCGCTGGATGCCTTAACACAAATTTGGCAACAGGCCCAGTCGTACTGCAATGCACCTGCCGCATTAACCGACATTCGTTTATCTTCCATGTGTTCTTGTATAAGGGGAACTCAGCGGCTTTACATTCATGTTCACCGGGAACGAGATATATTACAAGCATTGGAATGGCTTAAAAAAATGAATGTAAAATATCCGGTTTTGGTTGAAGCGGAGGACAGTTGGAAGGTTTCAAAAATTTTAGCCCGAAACGGTATTCCGGTACTAATTTCCAGAGTTTTTTCATTACCCGATGCCAGCAGCGATCCAATCGAGGAGCCATTTACTTTGGCTGCCAAGCTGTATAACGACAGTGTTTGTTTTGCGTTTCAGTGTTCAGGTGACATGGAGGCCATGCAGGCCCGAAATTTAAGTTTTATGGCAGGTCAGTCGGTGTCTTATGGTTTGCCCGAGGAAGCAGCCATTCGGGCAATGACCGGGCATGCGGCCCTTATACTTGGTATTAACGAACAGTGGGGCACTCTGGAACCCGGAAAAAAAGCTTGTTTTATAGTATCTCAGGGTTCTATATTAGATGTAATGACGCATCGGTTAACGCGAATTATTTGGAATGGCAGGTCCATGCCAATGGATTCCCACCAGGAAATTCGTGCTGCACAGTACCGAAAAAAATACAATCTCAAATGATGGAATCAAAACGACCGGTTGTAGGTATTTCAATGGGAGATCCCAATGGAATAGGACCTGAAATTATTTTAAAGTCGCTTAAAGAACCCATGATGCTGGACCTGTTTTTGCCCGTAATTTATGGTTCGCAACGTGCATTTTCGCATTATAAAAAACTTTATGGCTGGGAAGACATTCATTTGCAATATGTGAAAGAGGGAATCGATCGAAAATCCAATAAAATTCAAATGGTGTGTATTCCGGATGAGGGATTTACCACCCAGCCAGGGGAAAACACCCTACCTGCCGGACAACTGGCCGTTCAGTCGTTTTGCAAAGCGGTTGCCGATTTAAAGTCGCAAGTGCTTGATGCGCTTGTTACGGGCCCGATTCACAAACAAAATACCTGTTCGGAAACCTTTCCCTTTAAGGGTCATACGGAGTATATAGCTCATGTTACCGGGGAAAGCCCCTTAATGATGTTGTGTTCCGGAGATGCGCTCCGGGTTGCCCTGTGTACGGTTCATGTACCCATAAAAGATGTTTCGGGACAACTCAATCAGGAACGCTTGCTTTGGGTAATTAAAAAAACCAGACAAACACTGATGTGCGATTTTAAAATTCAAAAACCCAAAATTGCCGTTCTTGGATTAAATCCACATGCCGGCGATCAGGGCCTTATGGGACTTGAAGAACGCGATTGCATTCTTCCTGCAATTAAACACTTTCCTTCCGATCAATTAATTTTTGGACCCTATTCGGCCGATGCTTTTTTTGGAAAATCTTCTTACACAATGTTTGACGCCGTAATTGCCATGTACCACGATCAGGGTTTAATACCATTTAAAATGAAGGCCTTTTATTCCGGTGTAAATGTTTCTGCTGGAACCGATTTAATTCGTACAAGTCCAGATCATGGAACCGCGTTTGACATTGCCGGTAAAAACCTTGCTGCGCCGGATTCGTTTCGAGAGGCCTTGTACATGGCCGTTCAAATTTTCAAAAACAGAGTCTATTACGCCTCAATTTCTAAAAACCCATTGCCGTTTCAGGAGCGGCGTAAAGAACGTTAAAGCTTAACATCTTTTAACGGCTAAGTTCCTGACAATTAAGGCTTCAAATTTATTTTTGAAAACTATTTATGGAAACACATCCGACCCATTTATCCCAATTTAATCTTGAAAAATCCCGTTCCGAATC
>CAWUNH010000005.1:0-15647 GCA_963923435.1 uncultured bacterium | reverse complement strand
ACCTTTGGCTTTGATTTGAGCAATGAGGAAATAAATTCCATGTGCTATACTCAAAACAACGATGTGCTGTTTACCGGATATACTCAAGGACTGGGCGCCGAAAACCCAGATTTACTTGTAATACGAAGAGATTCGCTACTGACTAAAGCAGAAAGTATTGTAGCGGTAAAGCCTTTGATTTTGGATAAACGATACGAACGTTCCAGTTGCATTATTATTAAGTCCGATTTGCATGCTTCAACATTTTTAAACCCTTTTTTTTCAGATTTATCATGCCTGATTACCATTTCCGGGCATTTCATTGCAGCCCAGTCTCCATTAAGCTGGAACGAATGCTTTTTAAATTTACCCAGCGGATATTATACTGCAATAACAAGGTCTGGGCAAAAAATGAAATGCCTTCTATTGGATTAATTTAAATAAACTAAATCCGCAGGCGGCATATTTTATTACCTTTACCTTCCATGCGGGAACCTGTAAATTACATTTTTGTAACCGGTGGTGTAACGTCTTCGCTCGGAAAAGGCATAATAGCCGCCTCCATGGCAAAACTCCTTCAAGCCCGGGGCTATCGGGTTACCATCCAAAAATTAGACCCTTACATCAATGTAGATCCCGGTACGCTAAATCCCTATGAACATGGCGAATGTTACGTTACCGATGACGGAGCCGAAACCGATTTGGATTTGGGCCACTACGAACGTTTTTTAAACGTTCGCACCTCTCAAGCAAACAATGTTACAACCGGTCGAATTTACCAGTCTGTGATTGAAAAAGAGCGTCGAGGTGATTTTCTTGGAAAAACCGTTCAGGTTATTCCCCACATTACCGATGAAATAAAAAACAGAATCCGCATCTTGGGCGATTCGGGGCAATACGAATTTATAATAACCGAAATTGGTGGTACTGTTGGCGATATCGAATCTTTACCCTATATCGAGGCTGTTCGCCAGTTGAAATGGGAGTTGGGATACCGCTGTGCTGTTGTTCATTTAACACTCCTACCCTATTTGTCAACCTCAGGTGAACTTAAAACCAAACCCACCCAACATTCGGTTAAATTACTCCTAGAATATGGCGTTCAACCCGATATTTTGGTATGCCGCTCGGAATATCCCATTTCAAAAGACATTAAGAAAAAAATAGCGTTGTTTTGCAACGTTACGCCCGATGCCGTAATTGAAGCACTGGATGCCACTTCCATTTACCAAGTTCCACTCTTAATGGCGGCCGAACGATTGGATGAAATTATCTTAAAAAAATTTCAAATAACTTCTTATAAACCCATTCAATTGGATGCCTGGTCGGGTTTTTTAAAAGCATTGGAACGCCCCCAACATCACCTTAAAATTGGACTCATAGGTAAATACGTAGAGTTAAAAGACGCTTATAAATCTATTTCGGAGGCCTTTATTCATGCCGGCGTGATTAATGCCTGCAATGTTGAGCTGGTATGGATTCACAGCGAACATTTGGAACAAGCCGATTTAAAATCGGTATTTAACGAATTGCAGGGAATACTTGTGGCACCGGGTTTTGGAAACCGAGGCATTGAAGGTAAAATCAGGGCCATTACCCACGCCCGTGAAAACAAGATTCCATTTTTAGGAATTTGCTTGGGCATGCAATGCGCCGTTATCGAATTTGCTAGAAATGTTCTTGGATTTAAAGATGCACACAGCCGTGAAATGAATCCTGCAACCAATCACCCGGTCATTGATTTATTAGAAAATCAAAAAAAAATAGCCCATAAGGGTGGAACCATGCGGCTTGGAGCCTATCCGTGCAAACTCGAAGAAGGTTCCAGAGTTTATTCCATATACAACAGCCCCCTTATTTCTGAACGCCATCGCCACCGTTACGAATTCAACAACGAATATTTAAGCCGATTTAAAGAAGCCGGTATGCAGTTTTCCGGAATTAACCCCGATGCCGGTTTGGTCGAAATTATTGAGCTCCAAGACCACCCGTTTTTTATTGCGGTTCAGTTTCATCCCGAATACAAAAGCACCGTTGAGTCACCGCATCCTTTATTTATAAGCTTTGTGGCAAGCTGTTTGTCAAATGCCTGAACTCATTGAATGCGGAACCATCCTTAAAACCCATGGTTTAAAGGGGCAGCTTATTATTCAACTTAATAAAACCCTTCAATCGCCGGCTTTTTTATGCATTGCGTTGAAAGATGGCAACCGGGTACCCTACCGAATTATACAATTAAAATCCCATCAGCGCCATTGGTTGGTAAGTTTTGAGGGTATTACCGATTTAAATACGGCTCAAAGCTTGGTTAAACGAAGTCTTTTTGCCTCCTCAATCCATGTGATTGAAAATACCAGCAGTTCAAAAATTGGTTACCAATGCGTTGATGTGCATGCCGGTTTTTTTGGAACCGTTCAAAACCAATACACCAAAGGAACGCAAATGTGGCTTGAAATTGATCCCCATCAAAGGGTTTTACCATGGGTCGAAGATTGGATTAGTTCTATTGACGAATCAAAAAAAACCATCTGTTTTGAACTGCCCGACGGTATATTAAATCTTTAATTATTTGTACATTTGCAATCCCGGTTAGGTGGATGAGTGGCTGAAATCAACGGTTTGCTAAACCGTCGTACGGTGTTAAGCCGTACCGGGGGTTCGAATCCCCCCCTGACCGCCAAACAATATAAATTGGCTTAATTAAAGCCGATTTGCAATTCCCTAAAACAACCCATTAATAAATTAAAAACCATTAATTCGGATTAACCTTTAGGTTTAAGATTAAGCATTTGAATTAAGGTATATGCCGCTTCGGCGCCCTTATCTCCCGCTTTTAAAGAATCGGTTCGATCCCAGGCCTGGGTTTCATTTAATACCGTAAGAACCCCAAATATGCAGGGCTTTGAGAATTCCAGGCTTACCTGCTGAAGCCCCCAGGCACAGGATTGTGCAATGTATTCAAAATGCGGCGTATCGCCTTTAATAAGACACCCGATTGCTATTACGGCATCGGATTTTTTCAAAGCCCATTTTGCACTTAAAGGAAGTTCAAAACAACCCGGCACCTCTACTACCGAAACTTGATGCTTATTAAATCCTTCCAACAACAAGGTGTTGCATGCCGAATCACAAAGTTTTTGGGTGATTGCGGTATTCCATAAGGTAACCAACACTGTTACATGCAGTGATGAAACATCGCTTGGTTTAATATCAGGGTGATACCCTTTCAAATGAACTGATTAAGAGTTTTGCTTGGCTTTAATCCTTGCAATAGCTTTGGAAATATCGGTTGCTTCGGCAGAGCTGTGATACTCGGTTTGTATGCGCTCCAATAGGCCCATGGCTTTGTCATAGTTACCTTGCAATTCGTAGATACCTGCTGCTTTTTTCAAATACATGGGAGAGGTAAACGCATTGGCCCGCTTGGCAGCCGATAAATAGTGTGAAATCCCTTCTTCCAGTTGCCCCAATTCAACGTAGGCATCGCCGGTACAACCTTCGGCCAGGGAAGCAACAATGACATCGTTGTTGGAATATTCTTCAAAACATGCAATAGCTTCTTTAAAACGACCCAGCTTTAAATTACATACCCCTGCATAATAGGAGGCTAAGTTTCCTGTTTTAGTTCCGCTGTAGGACTCGGCAACCTGGTTAAATCCCATCATGGTTTTAGGACCGTCGGGTGTAAACACATTGATGCCTCCTTTTAAGGCAATGTTAAAACTGTCTTTAGCAAAATAATCCTCTGCCCAATACATGGCATTTGCAGCTTCCATTTCCTGCTCTGGTAAATAACTTAAACGGTAATATGAAAATCCACCGACAATTACAACCACTGCACCCAATATTATATTGACCCGTTGTTTGTTCAGTTCATACCAAGCCATTAGCCCGGAAAGTGCTTTTTTTGATTCTGAAACTTCTACCGTAGAATCCGAAGCAGAATCTGTTTCGTGTTGTGTATCCATAACGAAGGAGGGCAAAGATACAAAATTATACTGAATTAAGCCCTTTTTAAGCTAATTTTACCCTTGCATTGTTTCTGCAAAACCTACATATTCAGCACTTTAAGAATTTTGAAACCGCTGAAATCCAATTTTCAAAGGGATTTAACATCATCACCGGAGCCAATGGAATGGGAAAAACCAATTTGCTGGATGCCATTCATTATCTATGTATTAGTAAAAGTTATTTTTTACATCAAGACAGCCAAAACATTCAATTTGGAAAAGACTTTTTTGCATTGCAGGGCGAATTTATAAAACCCGACCAGGTTTTACAGGTAAGTTGCTTACAATCCCGAGACTCAAAAAAACAATTTAAAGTAAACCGAAAAACCTACGATCGCCTAAGTGAACATTTGGGAAAACTTCCCGTAGTTATGATAAGTCCTTCCGATTCAGAATTGGTGCAGGGAAACTCCGAGCATCGAAGGCGGTTTATGGATCAATTGCTTATGCAATCGGACAGCAATTACGTAAAACATCATCTGGGGGTTTTGCACTGTATAAAACAACGTAACGTTTTACTCCGAAATGCACAAAAAAGCGTTTTAGATACCGACACCCTCAGCGCCATCGACGAACAACTTGTTATGCACGCTCAATTGGTTTGGCAAAAACGACAGGCCTTTTGTAAGCGCTTTAAACCCTTGTTTCAAAGTTTTCATCAGGCAATCAGCCAAGATGTAGAAAATGCCGATGTAGAACTAAAGCCTACTACACCACCAGATGCATATGCAACTGAACTTATCAATCGGATTGAAAAGGACCGTATAGTAGGCTATACCACCGCAGGCCCCCACAAAGATGATTTAATTTTTACATTAAATGAAAATTCGCTTCGTAAATACGGCTCACAGGGTCAACAAAAATCCTGTATTCTAGCAATAAAATTAGCGCAACATCGCTACTTAAAAGAAGAACTAAACCTTTCGCCCATACTGTTATTGGATGATTTTTCCGATAAACTGGATGCTGTTCGATTAAATAATGCACTCAATGTTATATCGCAATTACCGGATACTCAAATTTTTTTAACCGATACCCAAAATCCAATCAACCGACAAGCTTTTTTGATTCACGAAATTCAAGTAGATAAGGGAACTATTCGGGCTGATCTGACAATGGATTAACCGATGACTCGGAAGAATCTGCTGCCCTTGTGGATGCAATGATTTTTTGATACCGTTTGTTAAACAGTAAGAGCCAAATTACACCTGAAGTAATGCATGCATCCGCTAAATTAAATACGGGCCTGAAAAATTCAAACGATTCTCCTCCCCAATAGGGAAGCCAGGCCGGAAAAGTTCCTTCGATTAAGGGAAAATAAAACATGTCCACCACGCAACCCTGTAACCAGGGCGCATAGCCCTGTCCCCACTGTGCGGTTCCTTCGTATCCCATGTAGGTATTAAAATCTGAATTCCAAACCGTACCCCGATCAAACCAAATGCCATAAAACAGGCTGTCAAAAATATTGCCCATGGCACCGGCTAAAATGCATACCACCGAAACTATATAACCGCCGGGATACTTTTTTTTAACAATCGAACGCAGGTATACAATGCCCCAAACAGAGGCAGCCACTCGAAATAAAGTCAGCGCTATTTTACCATATTCTGCACCAAAGGTAAACCCAAAGGCCATGCCGGGATTTTCAGTAAAATGTATAATGCACCAATTGGTAAGGCGCCCAACCTCTCCCAGAGGATAATGCGACTTAATGTATAATTTTATGATTTGATCAGAGGCCAGTAAGCACAGTAAAACCAGCCAAACCCAAAACGATTTTAAAACTTTACTATTGGTTAAGTTTTGCATCGATTCCAAGTGTGGCATGCGGTACAGAACGTAAGCGTTCTTTGGGTATTAAACGGCCGGTTACGCGGCATATGCCATAGGATTTATTTTCTATTCGAACCAATGCATTTTTTAAATTAACAATGTATTTTTCCTGTCGGGAGGCTAACTGAGCTGTTTCTTCCTTGCTCATTACATCGCTGCCATCCTCTAATAACTTAAATGTTGGCGAGGTGTCGTCGGTCCCGTGATTGTCTTCATTGCTCAATGTTTGTTTAAGTAAATCGTAATCTGCCTGAGCTTCGGACAACTTTCCTAAAATTAATTTTTTAAACTCTGCCAACTCTTTGTCCGAGTAACGGGTTCTTTTATCGGATTGGTTAACAAAGGGCTTGGGTTCTTTTAATTTGGATTTATTAATTAAGGTTTTATGTATGTCAATTTGCAAAGGACGGTTTCGGATGTATGCTTCCATAGAAGTTCCTGAAGATCGCCCATCGTTCTTTTTTCTGCGACCCCGACCGCGCTTTTCAGGCACGTCATCTTCATCTTCTTCCGCTTCGGAAGCCGGAGGTATCTCCATATCCATGATACCAGCATCATCGTCCATGGCCACAGACTGATCGTCTTCATCGGGTTTTTCGTAATCGTCCTGTACTTCTACATCGTCCTCATCCGAATCGGCGCTAGATTTTGAAGCTTTTACTTTAGCAAATTTAGAGGATTTTACGGGTTTCGGAACCAAAGGTTTTACCGTTTTAGTTGCTGTGCTTTTATTTTTTATGGTAGTCTTTTGAGCAATTGATGTATTAGCCGAACTCTTAGAAACCGATTTTTGAGGGCTTGCTTTAAGCACTTTGATTTTTGCGCTTTGCTTGAGGTTTGACTTTTTGCTTGTTGCGGCTGAAAGCGTTTTTTTAAGGGGTTTTTTTGTAGTGGTTGGTTTAGGTGTCGGTTTTTTTAAACTGGCTTTTTTAACCAAAACCTTAACTGTGGTTTTTTTAGTTTTTGCAGGTAAGGCTTTTTTAAAAACTGGTTTTACCGACTTAGACTTTTTGGAAGCCGGTTTGGTTGCTTTGGATGATGAAGCGTTTTTTTTAGGAGCAGGTTTAGGTTTAACGTTTTTAGGGGTCTTTTTTTTGACAGATTCCTTTAATTTAATCGGTTTTTTAGAAGACTTTTTCGATGTTACGTTCGATTTTGCCATATGCTTATGTAGTTAAAAATAATTCTAATGTATGAGATTCGTCCAATTCCAACAATACGCCGTTTGAAGGTTTTTGTGCTTCTGAAAACTGGCAGGTATCGGCCAGGGTTTCGTTACAAATATAGGTTAAATTTTGACTTAAATACGCTCGAAGTTCAGGACTGCAATTAACCTGCAAGTGTATTCGGTCTGTAATTTCAAATCCCCGTTCCTTGCGTAAAAGCTGAATCCGATTGACAAATTCACGGCCCAAACCTTCGGCATACAATTCATCCGAAATACTTAAATCAACCGCAACGGTTATGCCTTTGTGAGTTTGCACGCTCCAACCCGGCAGGTCTACAGGTATTATTACTACATCTTCGGTTAACAATTCTATTCCATTAAAACGATTTGGTAAAACATGTTTTTGAATCGTTTCAATATCCCGGATTATTTCGGTTGAATGGTCTGCTGCATAGGTTTGTACCTCTTTCATTAAAGCCCCGCATTTTTTACCCAGGGTTTTAAAATTTAATTTTAAAGATTTTACAATTTGTGTTTCAGATTCCTGAATTAAATCTACCTGTTTGACGTTTACTTCGGCTTGAATGTAGGGAATCATTGAATACAGGGCTTGTACCGGTTCGCCGTTAATTACGGGAATCTGAATTTTGGAAAGTGGTTGTCGAACCCGAATGTTTTCTTTTTTTCGAACCGATAAAACCATTGAACATACAAGTTGCACCCAGGCCATGCGTTGCTCTAAATTGGCATCTACTGCATTTAAATTTGGAACCGGGAATGCTCTTAAGTGAACCGATTCCTTTGAATTATGAAGGTTTTGATACAACCAATCTGCAAAAAATGGAGCCAAAGGAGCCATGAGTTTAGACACCGTTTCCAAACAATTAAACAGCGTGAAATAGGCTGCGTTTTTATCCGGTGAGGGTTCTCCTTTCCAAAACCTTCTCCGCGATAATCGAACGTACCAATTACTCAACTGTTCGTTTACAAAATCTTCTATCAATCGGGCTGCACGGTGGGGTTCAAAATCATTTAAATCTTTTACAACCTGCCCAACCAGACTGTGTAATACCGATTGAATCCACAAATCAAGTTCCGAAAATTTACAATTTTCAGATTGTATTATAGCTCCCTCAATGCGATCCACATTTGCATAGAGGGCCCAAAAATTATAGGTATTAAATAAGGTTCCAAAAAATTTACGTTGAACCTCTGTAATTCCAGCCGTGTCAAACTTTAAATTGTCCCAAGGCGCTGCATTGGCAACCATGTACCAACGGGTGGCATCCGGACCATAGGTTTTTAATGTTTCGAATGGATCAACAGCGTTGCCCAAACGTTTACTCATTTTTTGACCCTGCTTATCCAATACGAGTCCGTTTGAAATCACATTTTTATAGGCCGGTGTTTTTAGCAATAGGGTTGAAATAACATGCAAGGTGTAAAACCATCCTCGGGTTTGATCCACTCCTTCGGCAATAAAATCTGCTGGAAAATTGTCACCGGAGGCAATCCGTTCCTTGTTTTCAAATGGATAATGCAGTTGGGCAAAGGGCATTGCGCCAGAATCAAACCACACATCAATCAAATCGGATTCGCGATGCATGGGCTTGCCACTTGGGGAAACCAATACGATGGCATCTACATGGTGTTTATGCAAATCCAAAGCCTTGTAATTGGATTCCGAATAATCACCGCATTTAAAATGCTCAAACGGATTGGCCTGCATCAAGCCTGCCTTTACCGAACGTTCGCAGGCCTGTTTTAATTCTTCGACTGATCCAATGCAACACTGTTCGGATTTGTCCTCGGTTGTCCAAATAGGCAACGGAATTCCCCAAAAACGAGAACGTGATAAATTCCAATCGTTGGCATTTTCCAACCATTTTCCAAAACGTCCGGTACCGGTTGACTCGGGCTTCCATTGTATGGTTTGGTTGAGTTGAACCAATTGTTCTCTTACATCCGATACCCTAATAAACCAAGAATCCAAGGGGTAATAAAGTATGGGCTGATCGGTTCTCCAGCAATGGGGATAGCTGTGCTCATATTTTTCTACCTTAAAGGCTTTATTTTGCGTTTTAAGATAAATGGAAATGCTTACATCCAGAGATTTTTCGGGAGCCTTTCCTGTTTCGTAATATTCTTGCTTAACCAGCATACCGGCCCATTCCCCCAGCTCGGGCCTAAATTTACCATGCAAATCTACCAATGGCACCAAATTTCCCTGCTCGTCTTTTACCCGCATACCCGGGACCTTCCATTGCGCTGCAACCCTTGCATCATCGGCTCCAAATGTGGGAGCTGTATGAACAATACCCGTACCTTCTTCGGTAGTTACAAAATCGCCGGAAATAATTTTAAATGCATTTTCAGGGTGTTCGGCCGGTTGCACCAGCGGAATAAGCTGCTCGTAACGAATTTCCAATAATTGAGATCCTTTAACCGAACCTAAAATTTTGTAGGGTATGGGTGATTTGCTGTTTTCCGGAGCCTTTAAAATTTCTGTTGCAGTAAATGCAGCATTAAAATGTTTTTTTAAAACCGTTTCAGCCAATACAACCAGTTGCGGCTGAAAGGTATAAGGATTGTAGGTTGCCACCAAGGCATAGTCAATATCTGCACCCAGGGTTAAAGCGGTATTCGAAGGAAGGGTCCAGGGTGTGGTTGTCCAGGCCAAAGCATAGATGTCCCAGTTTAAACATTCGCTTAAATTGTACAGTGTTTGCACTCGTTGCACATCTTTAATTTTAAACTGTGCAACCACCGTGGTGTCTTTCACCATTTTATAACAACCCGGCTGATTCAATTCGTGCGAAGAAAGTCCGGTGCCGGCTTTAGGCGAATAGGGTTGTACCGTGTATCCCTTGTATAAAACACCTTGCTTGTAAAATTGAGAAAGCAACCACCAAACCGATTCCATGTATTTAGAATCGTAGGTAACATAGGGCCGGGTCATATCCACCCAATACCCCATTTGCTGAGTTAAATCTTCCCACTGTGCCTGATACTTCATCACTTCTTCTCGACAGGCTTCATTGTAGGCTTCTACGCTGATGTAACGGTCGCGTTCAGGATTACCAATATCCTCTTTGCTTATTCCCAGTTTTTTTTCAACCGCCAGTTCAATGGGTAATCCGTGTGTATCCCAACCGGCGCGGCGTTCAACCTTGAATCCCTGCATGGTTTTATACCTGCAAAAAAGATCTTTAATGGTACGTGCCATTACATGATGGATACCGGGCATCCCATTGGCACTGGGGGGGCCTTCATAAAATACCCAGGGACTTGCACCCTCGCGCAATTGTAGGCTCTTTTCAAATACCTTTTGGCTTTGCCAAAACTTTAAAACCGAATCGGCAATCTGAGGTAATTGCAGGGATTTATATTCCTGATAGTTGGACATTATAAAGCAGGGCGAATTTAATAAAACTTAAGGTAAGAGAAAGCGCCGGGTTAATAAAAGATCATTATTATACTTACATTCCACCGCTTCCACCGCCGCCGCCCGAATTGGTATTGCGCTTCATTGGATTTAAAAACAAAACCGGCACCTGACTGAGTTGGGCAATACGGTGTATGGCAGCTCCGTTCATCTTTTCAGACAAACTCAATTCCTTCTGATTCATTACCATGATAATATCGCCCTGATTTTGATGGGTATACTCTACGATGGCCTCCGAAGGGGTTTTGCTGGGAATCGAACGGTTTGAACAATTGATTCCCATGTCTTTAATCATTTTTTTAATTTGCTTAATGTAGGGAAACAAACGGTTTTCATAATCCTCATCGTTGGGTTTAAAAACAGAAATAATTTTAATATCGGCCGAAAAAAGTTTGGCCAATTGCATGCTGGCTCCTACTTTTTCAGAACTGTCGTAGGATAAATCAAAAGGAAAAATAATGCTCTTTATATCCGGATTCGACTGGGTTCCACGTACCGTCAAAACTGGAGTATCTAAACCGGCTAAAAATTTGGGTACGGTAGGGGTGCTGCTGAATAACCCGGATTTAAATGGGGCGTTTTCATCTAAGGGTAAAACCAGCAAGGCCGGTTTATGTTCCTCCAAATAAGCAGTTAACACAGTAAATGGGTTTCCTGTCAGGGTTTTACTGTTGCAAACAATAGTGTATTCCTGGGCCGTTGATTTAGACAAGGCATCTAGCTCCTGAGTCCTTAATTCGGATTCGGTTGGAGCAATTTGAATTAATTCAAGAGATGCGTGGAGTGCTCTTGCCAATTCAATGGTTTGTTTAATTGCAATATAGGACTGTTTTGAAAAATCAAAACTAATGACAATGGGTTTGTTGGCTTTGATTATCATGGCGGATGGTGTTTATCAAATATAACCAACGTTTTTAAAGTTTGCAATTTTAAACTAATTTTATTATATGGATTTTGCGCCTAATGGGCATATAAAATCCGCATAAACCGGCCTCTTCTTAAACTTAAAGAGTGGCAATTACCTTTAATTCTATGGCAATAGGAGTTGGCAACTTATTGATTTCCAATGTTGTACGGCAAGGCGGATGGTTGCTAAAGTACTCGGCCCACAATCGGTTGTAAATGGGAAAATCGTCTTTCATATTGGTTAAATACACCGTTACATCTATTATTTGTTCCCAAGAACTTCCGGCATCTTCTAAAATGTATCGAATATTTTTAAAAACACTTCGGCATTGCGTTTCAATATCGTACGAAATGATGGTTCCCTGAGAATCCAATTCAACCCCCGGAATTTTAGCGGACCCCCGCTCTCGAGGACCAACACCGCTTAAAAACAACAGGTTTCCAACTTTTTTAGCATGCGGATAAAGCCCAACGGGTTCAGGGGCTTTGGACGATTGAACGGAGGTAGAATGTTCCATGTTTTAAAATTAATCATAAATGAACAATGTATAAAAATTTTGTACTTTGCCCATGCGATGGAATCTGTCGATGCGTTTATTATCATTAACCTAAATCCACTGGGGCATCCCTATCTGGACTCCGTTATGAAAACCTTGAGTTCTACCTGGACGTTGGCAGGTCTTTTGGGAATTGTACTAGGGTTTCATGTTCGACCAAAAGCGTTAAAGCCCTTATTGCTGTTTCTGTTTTTTTTACTAATTGGCACGGGCATTTGCGATTACAGTACCAATTGGGTCAAGCACGAGGTAAAACGCCTACGACCCTCTCATACCCCGGGCGTTGAATCCAAACTAAGGTATGTTACAATTAAAAACACAGCGTATAAAGGCGGAACGTACGGCTTTTTTTCGAGCCATGCAGCCAATACTGCATTTTGCTGCTGGTTTCTTTGGTTGTTTATTAAACCAACCCGCAACCGGTATTTTATTATCCTCATGTTATTTACAGTTTTATGTGGGTACAGCCGATTGTACATGGGGGTGCATTATTTAAGCGATGTAACCGCAGGCTGGATATACGGAACTTTATTAGCCTTTGGAAGTGATTTTATATTTAAACGCTGGATTTCGGCAAAGCAGCACTCTTAAGTTTCAGGTTTTTGAGCCACCAACATTAATTCTTCTCCAATATTGCAAAACGATAACACATGGTAAAGAGTATTGTGCAATTTTACTAAAATCCATAGTACGGGGCGTGGCAGGCGGGTTACACGATTAAAAAAATGTTGCCGTTCTTCAGCCGAAATACCTTGGTCGGTTTGGCGCAACGTCGATTTTGATCGCGACTTAAACCGTTTTAATAATGGCAGTACCGTATACATTATAAAAAGTTTTACCTCCCAGGAAGACCTCATGGAGCGTACTGAAAATCCTGAATCTTCCATAAGCCTTGACAGCGTGTTTCGGCTGAAATAATTAACATGATCCAGCCCCATCATGTTCCAGCGGCATTTAAGTTTTTTTGAAATATAACTGTCTATTTGAGGAACTTGAATTACAATAATTCCCCCCGGTTTTAACGCCTTGTAGCATTTCTCAATAAAAGGCTTTGGACGATCAATGTGTTCCAGCACATCCCACAATGTAATTACATCAAAGCAATTGATGAAATTTAATTCAAAAAAATCGGCGCGTTGCACATTTAATCCCAGTACATCTTTTGAATATTTATAAGGTTCTTCCGACAATTCTACGCCAGAAACCCCGAATCCCATTGCTTGGGCCGTTAGTAAAAAATGTCCCCAACCGGAACCCAAATCAAACAAACTTCCTTTGGTAATAAATTTTTTAATGTGGTAAACCCTCAGTCGGTGCCGTTGCATTTTAAGCCAGTTGTTTCCTTCTTTAACCGCTTCTGCAACCGCTTTGGATTTATAATCGTGGTAGCTGAGCGATTTACGGTAAACGAGTGGAATAAACACAAATTGGCATTGCTGGCAGGTTACCACCGTAAAATGTTCTTGTTGGCAATAGGGTAAAAATTTATCCCGATTGCCGCAAACCGTACAGGTTATTTCAATACTCATTGATTTTGCGTTTCAATTTCATAGGTGTAATAACTGATGGGCTGACCGTTTCGACTGCAGTTAATTTGTCCCCATACGTAAGCAGTTTTAACATACACATGAATTACATTGTCGCGGATGATGTACGATTTATAACTTGAAAAAGTTTCATTTTGTTTAAATTCTTCATAAATACCCCTTGCCGACATTTGCATGAATTGTTCAAATTCAAGGTCGCTGATGTGCTGATTTTTATTTCTTAAACTTTTTTGAGCTTCTTTCATTCTCAGTCCAACGGTATCCTTTTGTACACTGTCCGGATGAATGGCTTGATATAGGATCATGGCATCCAGTGTTTTCTTTTTTTCCATCAAACTATCGGCATGTTGTAAAATTTGAGTACCGGAATTTTGGGTAACAGAACTACTTTTGGAGGCTTTGGCATTGTTTTTTTTACTGTTTTTAATCGGTTCTTTTTTGACAGTTGGAGTTGTTTCGTTTAACGGCTGGGATTCTGTTTTTCCCCATTCGGGGTCCGCTGTTTTTGGTAAATGTTTTAAAAGGAGCGTAATCTCGTAAATCCGTTGTTCCGGATAGGGCTGATTGGCCTTGTAATTGGCTGCTTCTTTATAAAAACCCAATGCGTTTTGCCAGTCTTTTTTTAAAAAAGAACGGTCTCCGTTTTTTATTGCTTTGTCGTAATAAATTTCGGATTCCCGAATTTTTTGCTCGGTTTCGTATAATTGGTTTAATTGCTCTTGCATTAATTCGTAGTGCTGCTTATCGTACTCAAAAATATCCAACGGTGCATTGTAGGCATATTTTAAAATCGGCTGAGATAAAATGCTGTAATCTACCCCCTCCACCGGCTTAAATAATACCATTCGGGCTTTAAGCGGTGTGTAATCGTTTGGGCGGGATACTCCCGTGGTATTCACCTGGATGTGTTTGCTGATATAGCCGGCTTTACCAAAAGAAATTAAATAGTTTTTATTAAAATCTAAATCGGTAGTGTAATGCCCTTCGGCATCGGTTCCAATGGTACGGAGCAAGCGGGATTCGCTGTAAATTAATACCGATACAGACCCCAAAGGGCCATTTTCATCCTGAATGTCGCCTTCCAGGCGAATGGTTTTATTTTGAGAATGTAACAAGAACGTTAAATTCGCTGCAAGTAGCAATAACAATGTTTTCATTTTACGTACCTAAAATACACCTCCAGTCCGCAGTATGAATCTCCAAGACCAAGAAACAATCAACAAAGATGTTAACCTTAGTTACTGGCAACGCCATCACTATCAGGCAAACTACGATTTAATTATTATTGGCTCCGGTATTGTTGGTATGTGTTCTGCATTGGAATTTAAACGCAAGCATCCAAAATCCAGGGTGTTGATCTTAGAAAAAAGCCGCTCGGCTTGGGGCGCCAGTGTAAAAAACGCCGGATTTGCCTGTTTTGGAAGTCCTTCGGAAGTTTTAAGCGATATTAATTCCATGGGACTGGACAAAGCACTGCAACTTGTTGAAATGCGGGTGCAAGGCCTCGAACTTTTATTAAAACAAGTAAACCCAAAAAAAATCAACTATCAAAACAATGGGGGTTACGAACTATTTTGGGACCCCAAAAAAATGGAATCCTGTTTGGATTCTCTTAATCGGCTCAACGGATATTTAAAACCCATTACGGGACAATCAACCACTTATACGCAATTAAAAGGACAACACAACTGGACGTTTAAATCCTTACACGGGGCCCTGTTTAATGCTTTGGAGGGCGAAATAAATCCTCAATTGCTAGTGCATGAATTACACAAACAATGTATAAAGCTGGACATTGAGTTTTGCTTTGATACACATGTATTACAATGGCATTCTATAAATTCTTGCGTAAACGTAGTTTGCTCATGGCATGTGTTTACCTGCAATTATTTACTGCTGTGCAGCAATGGTTTTTCAAGAGCTTTGCTTTCGGACATAGATTTGGTTCCGGCCCGTGCACAGGTTTTGATTACCAAACCCTTGGAGGGTTTAAATTGGAAGGGTTGCTTTCATTTTGAGGAGGGCTACTATTATTTTCGAGCCATTAATCGAAGGATACTATTTGGGGGGGGGCGTCAAACCGATTTTAAAACCGAAACCACCGACCGGGACGGTATAAATAACCACATCCAATCCCATTTAAAGCAAATTCTTCAAAATCAATTATTTCCAAGTTTAACCCCGCCTGAAATTGAATTT
>CAWUNH010000004.1:0-15943 GCA_963923435.1 uncultured bacterium | reverse complement strand
AATTTTTATTTAAAATTATATTATATTTTATTTATAAATAATAAAATCAACCCGGCTTTAAAATTCCCATGACACCCCAGCAAGAACAAACGGTTAAAGAATTTATAGACCTTATGCATTCTCAAATAAAAAAATACTTTGAATGGAGAAGCGAAGGGCAGTTAAACGTAATTTATTTTAAAGAGGCAGATTTTGTTTATTTGCAATCGGTTGTTCCTAATGGAATTTCAAACGATTATGCCGGCATGTATGTGGCCCGAAATTATTTTAAAATCGATTCCAAGGGAACCTGTTTTGTAATTCCGGACCAAGTTTTTCAGGAAAAACGCGCATTGGCCACAGAGGTTATTCGGGTAAATCCCAATGGTTGATTTAAACTATAAAGACTCCTTCAATTTGTGTTGTATCCCTTGGATAAATTATAAATAACACCAAGCGCACGGGATATTGAACTTAATTTTAGTCAGAGTTGCGGATTACTTCTAAAATATGTGGTACAACACCGGGATCCAAAAGCGTTGATACGTCTCCCAAAGTTTCGGTTTCAGAATGAACTATTTTTCGTAAAATTCTTCGCATAATTTTACCGCTGCGGGTTTTGGGCAAACCCGACACCAGGTAAATTCGGTCTGCTTTGGCAATTGAACCAATATGGGTTTGCAGGGTTTGGTTTATTTCCAGTTGAATTTGAGGGCGGGGTAATTCAGAATTATTGCATATAACAAAAGCGCATATGCCACTTCCTTTTATTTCGTGTGGATATCCAACCACCGCACTTTCTATAACAGCAGGGTGGCGATTAATTGCATTTTCAAGTTCGGCAGTTCCTAAACGATGACCGCTTACGTTTAATACGTCGTCTACGCGACCGGTAATACGGTATCGTCCAAGATTGTCGCGAAAGGCACCATCGCCGGTAAAATACAATCCGGGGTATTGAGAAAAATAATGCTGTTTAAAGCGTTCGTGATCTCCGTATGTGCTTCGCATTATACCGGGCCAGGGTGCGCGCATGCAAAGATGACCTTTCACCCAACCCTCAGGTGTATTGGGTTCGTGCAGTTCGCGTCCCATTTCATCAACCAATAACGGCTGAACGCCGGGCAAAGGAAACGTAGCCCAGCTGGGTTGCTCCGGGGTTACTCCCGCTAAATTGGAAATTAATATTCCTCCGGTTTCGGTTTGCCACCAGGTATCTACCAAGGGACATTTAAATTTACCAATATGTTGTTTATACCATTGCCACGCCTCCTCGTTAATAGGCTCTCCAACCGTTCCTATTACCCTTAAGCTGTTAAGATTTTTATTTTTAAGAGGCTCTAAACCCTGTGCCATTAAACTGCGAATGGCGGTAGGGGCTGTATAAAAAATATTGACTTCGTATTTATCTATTATATCCCAAAACCGACCGGCATCGGGATAGGTGGGAATGCCCTCAAACATGAGCGTTGTGCCTCCCGACAAAAGCGGGCCATATAAAACATAACTGTGTCCTGTTATCCAGCCTAAATCGGCCGTACAAAAATGCAATTCGTGTTGCCGGTACTGAAATACCTGCTCAAATGTATACTGAGCCCAAATCATATATCCGGCAGTGGTATGAACCACACCTTTGGGTTTTCCGGTGCTGCCGGAAGTATATAAAATAAACAGCGGATCCTCGGCAAACATTTCAACCGCCTCCACTTCGCAAAAGCCGGCTTGTTGTAGGGCTTCATCCATCCAAATATCGCGCGGTTGTTCAAAATTAACCGCATGGTTGCAATGGCGTAACACAAGCACATGCTTTACCTGCCGGCAGGTTGTTAATGCCTCGTCTAGTATTGATTTTAATGGAATGCACTTTGAACCCCGGTAGGCAGCATCTTGTGTTATTACAAATTTTGCCTGAGCATCGTTAATTCGATCGGCCACCGATTGGGCACTAAACCCCCCAAAAATAACAGAGTGCACTGCACCAATTCGGGCACAGGCCAATACTGAAATGGCTAATTCGGGGACCATTCCCATGTACAAACAAATCCGGTCGCCTTTGGTAACGCCCATATTCATTAACACCTGTGCCATGTTTTGCACGGCCTGATGCAGTTCACGGTAGGTGTATTTTCGGGGACTCGAAAAGGGCTCGTTGGGTTCAAAGAGCAGGGCTGGCTGGTCTGCACGTTCCGGCAAATGACGGTCAATGCAATTTTCAGTAATGTTCAGCGTTCCGTCTTCAAACCAGGTAATGGAAGGATTTTTAAAACTCCAGTTTAAAATTTTCGAATAGGGTTTTTTCCAGGTAAAGGTTTTTGCAATGCCATCCCAAAACAGTTCCGGATGGCATATGCTTTCTTGATACACTCTATGATAGGTTTCTAAATCGGTAATGCGGGGTAGTAAACTCATATTAAATTCTTAAACTTGAATGCCAATTAGGGTTATATCATCCACCTGCTCATGGGTTCCCTTCCACGATTCGAGGGCCCGTTCAAGTTGTTGGCCTTGCTCTGCCATGGGTTTTAATGCATTGCTAAGCAATAGATTTTGCAGGGCCTTGTATTTAAATTTTTTACCCTCGGGTCCTCCAAACTGGTCCGCAAAACCGTCGCTGAACAAATACACAACAGCCCCTTCGTTTAATTGCCGGTATTCCACTTCAAACGGAACTTCTCGCGGAGATTCTCCAACAGGTTGCTTTTGGGCTTTGCACTCGGTTAATGTTGAATCCTGAACTATCCATATAGGATTATAGGCCCCCGAATACCAAAGCTCTCTGGTTGTGGTGTTTATTTTAATAAGGGCAATGTCCATTCCGTCTTGGGGGCCTGGCTCGCCCGAACTTTTAAGATTTTGTTTAATTAAATTACGCGTATGATTTAAAATTTGGTCTGTTTCGTATATTTTTTTATTGATTAGCACCTCGTTCAATGCATTGCAACAAATTACACTCATTAATGCTCCGGGAACTCCGTGACCCGTACAGTCGGCCACTGCACACCATTTTATAGCAGATGTGGATTTGGTTTCTGGCAAATTGTAAAACCAAAAAAAATCACCGCTGACAATATCCTTGGGCTTAAACACAATAAATGCACTTTTAAACAATTGAAAAAACGATGCTTGTGTAGGTAAATAGGCCGACTGAATGCGCAATGCGTAGGTAATGCTGTCGGTCATTTCCTTTTTTTGAAATAAAATAACATTGCGTTCGTCTTCAATAATTTTTTTAGACTTTGACAATTCAAGACGGCTTCTTATTTCATTTATTGCCAGTCGGTAACGCGTTCGAACTAAAAACACACTAAAAACAGCCACGGTAAATACCAAAAGCCCACCTTTAATGACAAACTCGTTGAGCAGCAGGCTGCTGTTTAAAGCATAAAACACCGCATTACTAATTAAGGTTGCGGCAAACAAACCCAGCGAAAAAATAAAATTCCAATAAACCAACATGCCCACCCCTACAAACAAAACCATATAAGCAAACGCATGTTGCTGAAAATGGACGGCATCCATTACACTCCACATATACGCGTTTTGAATCGAAATTCCGCTTGCCAGTACCAGCAAAATTGGTTGAATGGAATGCGTTTTAAACGGCTGCGTTAACAATAAAAAAGCCGTTGTGCCGGAAACCCCCATCCGAATCATTAAAAATGAAAATGCCTGTTCTGGCAGCAAAAAATAATCGCCAATGCACCAAACTAAATTAAGCCCCAATCCCACCCAAGCCGTAACAACCTGAAAGGGCCGGGTGGATTGAAGGAATGCGGCCTCTACCTCAGCCTTTGGCACCGATACATCTGTAGAATTGGCCGGTTCGGCTTTCATTATAAATAATTAAGGTATATTAAAAGTTTGGGTATTTAACGACAATATAAAAATAAATTATGCATAAAAAAACCCGAAGCCATGGCTTCGGGTTTAAATTTTTGCTGAAAATTTTATTACTCAACAATCAATTTTTGGGCGCCTTTAAAAGGAGCAACGGGATTGCTTAAAGTGTAAATGCCCTTTGGAAGATCTTGTAATTCCAAAGTAATGCGGTTTAAGCCGTTTTGTAAAACGGCGGATTGATGATACACCACTTGGCCCAACATATTACGGAGTTCAAACACCGCCTGTTGTCCGGTTTTTCCCTGTAGTACAACTTGTGTTACACCATGGGCCGGATTGGGAACAACATGCCAATTGGCCAATACAGATTGATTTGAAGCCAAGCCAACCGGGCTGGTTTGTGTCAAATTCACATTATCAATGTACAGGTTATTGCCATTATCGTTGCTAACCACAAACTTTGCAATTACATTGGGCTTATTCCAGCCGGGTAAGGTGATAAATTCATTTCTCCAATGCGTAGGGTCCGAAGGACTGGGAACATAAGCAGAGGCCATTGGAGTTGTAGATGTTAAAGAAGGTCCCGCCGCAGAGTAAACCGTAGTCCAGGTAGCCCCGCAATCATCCGACAATTTTACTTCCAGTTTGTCAACATTAAACATGGTTCGCTGCGCATAGGCCACATCAAAACTCAATTCGGGAGCATTGGCTCCGCTCAAATTGGTTGCAGGTAAATACAATTCGTCAACATCGCCTATGTTAGTATTGGTAAACGCGTCGTATTTGGCCGACTGCATGCTCAAATTAAAGCCGCCGGCATTGGTTACACGCGACCATGTAGGTCCATTGTCTGGATTGATCAGTGCCCAACCCTGCGGAGGAAAAGTGGCTAAAGCAAAGTCTTCTGCCACCGGAGAACCCAGGTAAGAAGTCGCAACATAGTAATTGGTGCGGTTGTTATTAACCAGTAAATTATAATTTGGAGCACTCGTGCTAAAAGTAAATGAAAACGTATGAGATCCACTCAGCGTTGGCGATGCAATGGATGCAAGGGTTATATTAGTGCTGGAACCCGCCGTTAAATTACCATTCCAGGCATAGGGTGCAGCCGCCACTCCGTCAACAAACGGATTGATGGTTAAACCGGAAATGGCTCCCTGACCCTCGTTTTTAAACGATACCATGGGAGCAATGGTATTTGAACAGGCTACATTTACAGTTGCCCCCAATGCGGAAATAGCATCGGTTGGTAATGGATCGGGGTTTACACGACAGGCTTGCGCAACCTGACGGTTACCATCATCCTGAATAAATCCAACAAACGCTACTTCGGATTTTTTACGCGTATAACTTGGAAGGGGACAATTTAATGTAAAGGTTTGTGTTTGACCTACCGTCCAGGTTGGCGCCATGGCTGTACCGGACTGCAGTGTTGGAAATGCTTTAATGGCAACATCTTCAAAATGTTTTTCACCATTGGTGCCGGGCGCAACAGTAAAATCTATCACCCGTTCAACCATTACGGTGCGAAACACCAAAGATCCAACGGCGTTAAAATTAGCCGTTGCCTGAATGGACACCGTAAGTGTAATGGCCGTACAACCCGGATTCCAGGCTCGGTTCATGGTTACATTAAATGCTGAGGTGTAGGATTGTGCCGTTGAAATAACGGTGTTGTTTAAATTTGCCGGATGGTCAGAGGCTGCCCCAAAAACCGTTACATTTCGGCCGTCCATGCGTCCGGAAGGAGCTGAATTGATTCCGTAACCGTAAGCACTGTATCGCCAGTTAATGTCGGCTTTGTTGGTTTGGTATAAAGACCAGGTTGCAGAAGGTGCAGAAGGAATGGGAACCTGCCATTTAATGGCTACCACTTTGGGAGAATTGGTGGGAGAGGCCAGCAGGGTATTTAATCCTGGATTGGTAGCTGCACAAGGGGGGCAGTTTTCTCCGGTAAATTCTTCGTATAAACATAAACGGGGTGTTTGTGCCATCAGGCCCCCAGAAAGTGCCAAAACGGCGATAAGTGTACGTGTTGCATTCATAGATTAGTTTTTAGGGATTAATAATTTTAAAGCTGTTTAAAGACTCCGATAATTTTAAAAGGTAAATGCCTGCGGGTAATGCTTCCATAGAAACATCGGTTTGAGATGCATTACAAGGGATGCGACGAATCAACTGTCCGTGTACTGAGAAGAGTTCGGCCCATTCGAAATCAGAGTGGTTTCTTAAAATAGTAATTGAAGGCGCATTGGTATGATACCTCAGTGAACAAGAATATAAATTTGAAACTGCGGAAACACGTCCCGGCACATCGTATTTAATGGTGAAACTGGCCGTATCGTTTGGATTGGAAACATTGTAAAATTTATAATACACCTCACTGTATCCGATGCTGGGTCCGTTTTCGTACAAATCGGCCGATAACGGATAATACGGATTCATCTGTGAATTTAAATCCGATGCCTTTTGACCTCCGTTCAGGGTTAAAGCATTGGGTGCGTCGGGCGTTGAAGGGCCATAGCAGCTGCCACCAAAACAAAAATAAGCATCGGCACCGGGGTTTAAAACAACGTCTCGGCGTTTTACTTTATAGGTATGGGTGATGTTATTAGTGGTATTGAGGATGTCAACCGTTTGCTTGGTTTCTTGATTTAAACTGGTGGTAAGAATAATAACATCTCCGTTGCTGAGGGTTTGCGTTCCATTTGCATAGAGCATTACCAAACTTGATTGAGCGAAACTTGTATATGCAGCACAGAGGCTTGCTGCTATCCAAACTAAATAGGTTTTCATGGTATCAGGGGTTTACAATAATGGATTTAATCCAATGTGCATTTTCACGATTGATTTTCAACTGATACGAACCGGCCGGTAATTGATGTTGCACCAATACAGATGAGGCGGACGAATAGGTTTGATTCCAAACGCATTTTCCTGCAACATCCATTATGAGTACCTGAATGGGGGCGGTAGATTCGTTTTGAAAACTCAACTTAAATTGAGAAGCTGAGGGATTGGGACCCAGGGTTAATACTTCGGATAAGGATTCGAGAGAATGCAGGGCCGTTGGACTGCTTTGCTCCAAATTGATGTTGTCAATGTACAAATTGTTGCCGTTGCCATTGGTGGTTACCATTTTAATTAAAACATTGGAAGTGTTAAATCCGGTCAGGGTAACCAATTCGTTTCTCCAATGGGTGGGATCGTTGGCATCTGGAACATAGGCAATTCCGGAAACCGGTGGAACGATGGTCATCATCGCGCCGGATTGAGAAAATACACTGGTCCATGTAGCTCCACAATTACTGGAAGCAAAAATTTCCAACTGATCGTTACTGTTTGCATTGCGCTGGGCATAAGCAATATCAAACATTAAGCTGGGAGCATTTGCACCGGATAAATCTACCGGTGGAAGTATCAGTTCATCTTTATCACCCAGCACTGTATTGGAATAAAAATCGTACTTGGCTGATTGCATGGTCAAATTAAAACCACCGGCATTGGTAACGCGGGTCCAGGAAGCTCCACCGTCGGGATTTACCACCACAAAACCGTTTGAGGGGGGAAAGATTGCCGAGCTAAACCCTTCGGTTAATGGGCTGGGTGCATACGAATTGGCAACTAAAAACGAAACACGTGCAGCATTGTTGCTGGTATTAAAATCGTTTGCATTTAAAGCCGTGATTTGATAGGAAAACGTATGAGCCCCATTGGCGGTAGGTGTTGGCATTGAACCCATGGTAATGGATGCTTCGGATCCGGCCGTTAAATTTCCGCTCCAACTGTAGGGGGCTTGAATGACTCCATCGAGGTATGGCGTAAGGGTCATGTTAGTAATGGTGTTTAAACCGTTGTTTTGAATGTAAACCAAGGGTGCCAGGGTTGACGAACAAACGGGTTCTACCCGAGCGGCCACTGCTTTTGCATCGTATAAAAGGGCTTGACGATCGGCGCGAACGCATTGAGCAACCTGTTGATTGCCATCGTCCTGAATAAATCCTACAAAGGCTATTTCTTCTTTTTTGCGGCAATAGCTGGGTATTGGACAATTTAGAGTAAAGGTTTGGGTTTGTCCGATGGTCCAATTGGAGGCCATGGCTACGCCGGATTGTAAGGTTGGAAAGGATTTAATGGCAATGTCTTCAAAATGTTTTTCACCATTGGTGCCGGGTGCAACCGAAAAGTCTATAACCCGTTCAATCATAACGGTTCTAAAAACCAAATTACCGACTGCATTAAAATTAGCACTCGCTTGGATGTTGACCGTTAAATTCACTGCCGACCCAGAGGGATCCCAAGCGCGGTTCATCGTAACTGAAAAGGCTGAGGTGTAGGACTGGGCAGTGGCTATGACATTGCTGTTAAGATTTGCCGGATGCCCGGAGGCCGCCCCAAAAACGGTTGCTTCACGACCGTCAATTTTACTGGAAGGAGCCGAATTTATGGCCGGTGTATACCCATAACCGCCACTGGCCAAAGACTTCCATCTCCAGTCGATTTCAACCTGATTGGTTTTGTATAGCGACCAAGTGTTGGAAGGCGCGGAAGGAATGGGTACCTGCCATTTGATGGCCTGAACTTTAGGTGTATTGGTAGGTGAAGCCAGTAAAGCGTTTAAGGCCGGATTGGTAGAGGCACAGGGAGGACAGTTTTCGCCGGTAAATTCTTCGTAAAGTACCAGGCGCGGCGTTTGTGCAAAAGTCCATCCGCAGAGAACAGACCATAAAACTAAGTAAGTTGATTTCATAGATACAGTGTATGAATCTAAATTACCAATAATAATCTAGAGCTCAAAACAATATTTTTTAAAAAAATGGCTTATCCTTGCTGCATTACTTAATAACAAAACATGAGCCTGCTCGATTATACGGTAATAGTTATAATGACCCTGATTTTGATTATTGGCATTTACCAGTTTTATTTTTGGTGCCAACGCCATCCGTTTCGGCCCGCCATTGAATTTAATTCAAAAATAGATGCATGGTTTTCATTAAAACCCGCCTGGATATGGATTTACAGCGGACTTTATTACCCTATTATAGTTTTTATGGTAGCGTCTTTTAAAGACATGCGTCATTTTAATTACACCGTTTTAAGCTTTTTTATTTTATTGGTTTTTCAAATGATTTTTTTTGTTTTTTTTCCGGTTAAAACGCCCGATCATTGGCGGGGTAGTTTAACCGGATCATCTCTCACCCATCGGTTTATGCGCTATGTGCAAAAATTAGATAAGTCCAGCAACTGCTTTCCCAGCATGCACGTGAGTGTTTCAACCCTAACCGCGCTGCATCTTTTTTATAACCTTCCGGCTTTGGGATACTGGATATTGTTTTTTCCGGTTTTAATTGCAATAAGTGCTCTATTTACCAAACAGCATTACTTTTGGGATTTAATTCCGAGAGCCGCATTAGGTGGTAGTTGTTTTAAAATTTATGAGGTCTTGTACCTATAAATGCATCCACCCGTTTATAAATAACCTGATTAAATTACCGGTGAGTTTTGTTTTTAGACGCTTGCGTAAGGGTAATTTTGTTTCGACCCATTATTAACTTGCCTTTTAATTCCAGCTGTTTGAGGGTTCTGGAAATAACCTCGCGGGATGAACCCGTTTCTTGGGCAATTTGTTGATGTGTAACGGTAACTGTTTGCTGCTTGAATAATTCGGATTTTTTAACCAGCGCATCGTAAACGCGTTCTTCCAAACTTGCAAATGCAACCGAATCCAAAACCTGAATTAAATCTTCAAAACGCTGTTGGTATAAACGAATGATAAAATGAGTCCATTCCGGGTAGCGGCGAATCCAGTCGGAACTTTCATTTACAGGTAAACTCAGCAGCTCGGAGTCTTCTTCTGCAACCGCTTTTACTTTAGAGGGCGAGGGATGAAGCGCTGAATAGATGGCCATAATACAGGACTGTCCGGGAACAATATAATACAGTAAAAGTTCGCGCCCGTCTTCGTCCTGCCGAATAACTTTTAAAGCACCTTTAAGCACAAAGGGAATAAATCGAATAGAGCTTTGTTCCTGCCATAAAACATCCCCTTCTTTTAAGTGTTTCAAATATCCTTTTTGAAGCAACTCCTGTTTAAACGTTTCGCTTAATTCGGGAATCCATTGCTCAAGGGAGGGCGCAGTCATTCTCAAAATTACGTATTGTTAACCTTGCACTGCAATAAAAAAAAATAAACTAACCCTTAATTTGATTTAGCTGTTCGGGCTTTATAATTTGAATCCAACTACCTTTTAAACCAATTAAACCCTCTGCTTTAAAATCACTCAGTGTTCGAATTAAAGATTCGGTTGCCGTACCCACCATCTGTGCTAAATCTTCTCTGGAGAGCTGCATGGAAAAACGTTCTTCATCTTGCGTGTTAAATCGCTGAAATAACTGATATAATGCTTTGGCAGTACGTTTACGTACTGAACTATAGGCCTGATTAACCAACATGGCCTCTTTTTCTTTTACATGGTTGGCCAGCATTTTAATAAATTGATGCATAACGGTTACATTTTGATTTAACAGGACTGCAACATCCGATTTTAATATTTGAATCAGTTCAGTTTCTTCTATTGTTTCGGTACTTTCTTCGTAGTTTGAGTCGTTGAATAATGCTGTGTAACCAAAAAAATCACCGGGTTTATAAACGTTAGTAATTAATTCTTTACCGTATTCATGAGTCTTAATTTCTTTTACCTTGCCTTTAACCAGATAATACAAAAATACCGGACTTGCTCCGGAACGGTAAATGCATTCTTTTTTGGAAAACTTTTTAATGCGCTTTTCTACTGAACCCAAATCCAAAGGAACCCATTTAGAAGCCTCCTGAAAAAAATCTTGAACGCCCTGAAAACTGCGATCAAAGGATTTTTGCATTCGATCGGCCCGGTTTAAACGGCTTTCAACAGCCCTGAGCAATTCCATATCGTCAAAAGGTTTGGTTACATAATCATCGGCTCCTTCTTCCATGCCTTTTCTAATATCCGAACGTTCGGATTTTGCGGTTAAAAAAATTATCGGTATTTGGGAGCATTCGGGCGATTGATGCAGTATGTGCAAAACGGCATAACCATCCATAACCGGCATCATAATATCGCAGATAATTAAATCCGGCCGATGCTGTTGAGCAAGCTCAATGCCTTTTTTACCATTTTCAGCCTTGTACACACAATATGAAGCCAGCTCTAAAATTTCTGCAATATTTTCCCGCATATCGGGATGGTCTTCTATAATTAGAATTTTTTTCATGCATTGGTTTTATTGTGGAATGGAAATGTTTAAACGGGTGCCACTGGTATTACTCTCCAGGGTAATGGTTCCCTTCATGGATTCGACATACCGTTTTACAATATGCAGGCCCAAACCCGTACCCTGAATATTCAGGGCATTTTGAGCTCTGAAAAACCGTTCAAACAATCTTGCTTGTTCGTTAATGGGTATTCCCATTCCTGTATCCATTACTTGCAACTCAAACCAATTGGCATCCACTCTGGATGTAATTAAAATCGTCGAATCTTCCGGTGAAAATTTAATGGCATTTGAAATCAAGTTTAATAATACATTACGCATTAATTGTGGGTCCAGTTGCGCTGTAACGGGGCCATGATGCGACCATTCAATGTGCTGATTTAATTTTAACAATCCGCTTATTTCCTGTTTTATTTCAGTAAGTAGGGCGGTCCAGTTAACGGTTTCTACGTGAGCCAAAACCTGACCCGTTTCCAGTTTTTCAACTGATAAAAAATCGTTTAAAATTAGCGTCATGTTGGTAACGGCAGAGCGTATTCGCTGAACATGACGCTGCACCTTTTCATCGTTACCCTGGTAATTGTTAACCAATGAAATTGAAGATAAAATTGTACTCAGCGGGGTCCTAAATTCATGTGAGGCCATGGTAACAAATCGCGATTTCATATCATTCAGCTCTTTTTCGCGTTCCAAAGCCTGAGATAACTGGGTACGGGAAGCTTCCAGATCATGTAATGCCTGTTTTAAAATTTGGGTTCGTTCCGATACCTTTTCTTCCAATCCTTGATTCATTTTAAGGATGCGTTCCTCCTGTTGTTTTCGTTCGGTTACATCCATTAAAAAAGCAATAATTTGCAGTTCTCCTGCATTCTGATAATACGAGAGACTTACTTCGATGGAAAAAACCGTACCGTTTTTACGTTGCCCAAATAAATCTCGGCTTTGACCCATCGCCCGAGCTTTGGGCTTTTGATTATAGCCCTCGCGGTGCGCCTGATGAAGGGCTCTGAAAGATTCGGGCATCAAGTCTTCAATTTGCAATCCAATTAATGTGCCGGCCTCATATCCAAACATTTTTTCCGCACTCGGATTGGCCTCAATAATAACGCCCTGTCGGTTTGAAATAAGTATGCCCTCGGTGGCATGCAAAAACAAAGCTTTTAAATTATCCAAGGTTGAATGTTTGAGTAATTAAGGCATGAAGGTAACACGTTATAGTGCTCCGGGTTATAAAACTGATACAAATCATATTTAAACTACACTTAATCAACAAAATGTTAAAAAATCCGGAACCAGAGTTTGAATTTTCAAACGATTATTTTATATTAGATTAAAATTTAAATTCCATGAAATATTTTATTCGACTGTTATTTCTTTGTGTTCTATGCACAGAAATTTTTCAAACAAAAACATTTGCACAATGCGGTAACCAGGTGATTAACGGCACCTCTTCCAATTTATTTACCCAAATCCGCAATGCAACCCAACCGGTGGCCGCTGACAAAAATTTAAATACCATCGTGTTTGTACATCGGAACAATGCCGGAGCCTTTGGAGGCAATTCAGGACACCTCAGATACGATGTGTCGACCAATGCAGGTACCACCTGGACCAACGACATTGGATATTTAAACCCCATAAACAGCAGCTTGGGCCGGTATCCCAATGCGGTTATTTACAATCCCACAAATAACATTAATGCGGCCTCGGCTTATGTGGGCTACATGGCTGCTACCATCAGTACGGTAAATTCAACATGGAACGGAGTTGTGACGGGTGTGCGCCAACTCAGCGGAATAGGCAATACAGAAAATTACAATCAGCCTGTGGTGGCGCCTCAACTCATTCCTCAATCGATGGTTAAAGGAGCCCCCGGCGTGTTCTGGGCCATTGACGCCCTGTTTAACGGATCAAACATTACCGGTTTTGCCATTTACAAAGGACAGTGGAATGCCAATACCAATGATATTGCATGGGCCTTTAATTTTTCGGTGAGTCCAAATTTTAATACCGGGTTTTCAAACCTTCCTCAGGTTGGAGACTATCACATTGGATTTGACCCCTCGGGCAACAATGGCTGGATTAGTTTTTTAAGCCATATCAGTCCCGGTCCTGCCAATTATGCGTATTATCCTGTTTTGTACAAAACAACCAATGGTGGACAAACCTGGACCGGTCCCATTCAAGTTAACTTAAATCAATTTTCCTGTATGACCGCCAATACAGGTTCCAATGTGGTAACTGCAAATTTTGAACACGACCTGGTGGTGGATGCCCTGGGAAATCCGCATATTTTAACAACCGTTTGTAATGGCAATAACGGTTACAGTGTTTTTTATACCAGTTGGCATCACATGTTTGACATTACCCAAAGAAATGGCATTTGGGTTGCCTACGATATAGCCAATGTTTTGGCGGGACGCGGGAGCTGGGGAACCTCTCCCAATATTATTTCAATGGATATGGCTCCACAAGCTGCACGTTCGGCCGATGGGACCAAACTTTTTTTCACCTGGTCCGACAACAGCGGTTACAGTTTAGGCAACCCCAATAACAGTCCCAATATGTTTGGAAAAGCATTAAACATCAGCAATTGGTCCTGGACGCCCATAAAAGATTTTAGTTCCTGCAATGCCGCCGTTGCCGGTAAAATTATTGTCCCCCATGTGGCTGCAGAGGTCTTAGAACCCTCTGCCTCCGTATTTAAATTGGCTCCCGTTTACGGTGAAATGCCTTTAAACGACCCGGCATTGCAATCCAATTTTAATTTCTTAAACAATGTGACTTTTTCCAGCAACGAATTCAGTTTGTCCACTCCTTCGGCCAGTTTGACCCTGCAACAGGGTAATCCGGTTTTAATTTGTCCGGGATCAACGGTTAACATTAATCCCTCCGGTAGTGTCGGGGATATTTTGTGGAGTACCGGATCTACCGCCACCGCTATTGCACTATCCAGCGGAAGCCTTAATACCTACAGTCTTGTTGCCCAGCAAGGCTGCCTGCTGGGAACCCTGAGCATTGGGGTTAATACCCTTTCTGTAAGTGTAATGGCGCCAACCCTGGCCGTATGTCCGGGTCAAACATTGGCTTTGTCCGCACAGGGAAATGCTCAAAGCTATTCCTGGAATCCTGGCAATATCAGTGGAACTACTGCTGTTATTACAGCCTCCGCTACCTCGGTATACAGTTTGGTGGCCGGTAGCAACGCCGGATGTTCTGTTACCCAAACCGTAGGCATCAATCTTCAGCCTACGCCTACCCTGAGTATTTTAAACACCACAACGTTATGTTTGGGTTCGGTATTAAATGCAACGGTAACCGGTGCTGCCAATTATACCTGGAGTACGGGAGCCACCGGTTCTCTGACGGTTCTGAGTCCGACGGTAAACACCTCGTATAGCATTGCAGCCACCAGCTCGGCCAATTGCCCTGCCATTTTACAATTTTCCATTCAGGTATTACCAACCCTAACACTTACTGCTTCTTCAGATAAATCGGTAATTTGTTCCGGTCAAACCGTTTCTTTGGGTGCGGCAGGCGCACTCACCTATTCATGGTCAAACGGCAGTACGCTGATTCCCACCACCGTTAGTCCAACCCTGAGCAGCACTTACAGCGTTACAGGAACCAATGCCTTTGGTTGTTCCAAAACAGCCAGCCTTTACATTACGGTCAATCCTTTACCTACCGTACAAATCGTTTCCACACGTACTGCCATTTGCAAAGGAGAAAAACAATTGCTCACGGCCACAGGCGCCAACAGTTACACCTGGAACACCGGCTCCAGCAGTTCTACCCTTCTGGTAAATCCGCTCAGTACCACCGCATACTCTGTTTATGGAACCGACCTTCAAAACTGCAACGGAGCATCCAGTATTTTAGTGCAGGTAAACGACTGTTTGGGTATCGAAGACAAATCCCTCCAAAATATACTCTTTCCCAATCCTGCCAACGAGTTTTTTTATATTCGTGCCAACGGCATACACCGGATTGAAATTTTTGACATCAACGGAAAACGCATGGTTACTATAGAGCCCAATGCCTCCAACGAAGAAATTATGGTTTCTACCCGCTCCCTGCCAAGCGGCGTATATACCGCATGGATTCATTCTCAGCAACATTCAACCCGAGAAACCTTTGTTGTTCGGCATGAATAATTGTAAAGCGTTGTATCTTTACTGAACTAAATACTTATGGGACGCATTTTTGAAACTCGAAAAGCCACTATGTTTAAACGCTATGCCAAAATGGCTAAAGCGTTTACCAAAATTGGCCGAGAAATTGTAATGGCCGTTAAACTTGGCGGGCCCAATCCAGAAAGCAATCCCCGGCTTCGGATGGTTATGCAAAATGCCAAAGCCGTTAATATGCCCAAATCCAATGTGGAATCTGCCATAAAGCGGGCCAGTGAAAAAGACACCAGCAACTACGAGGTGGTTGTATACGAAGGATATGCCCCGCACGGTGTTCCTGTTTTGGTTGAATGTACCACCAATAACCCCACCCGTACCGTTGCCAGCGTTCGAATGTATTTTAACCGAGCCAATGGGTCTTTAGGCACCTCGGGGTCTGTACAATTTATGTTTGAACATATTGTTCTTTTTAAAATTGATGCAAAAGGGTTCAATAAAGATGATTTAGAATTGGAATTAATCGATTTTGGACTGGAAGACATTAATTACGATGCCGACAACGATCATTATATTATTCAAACGGCCTTTACCAATTTTGGACAAATGCAAAATGCATTGGAAGCGCGTAAAATTACCGTTCATGAAAGCAGTAAATTATATGTGCCAACCAATACCAAAGAATTAAGTCCAGAGCAAGTGGCAGAAGTTCAGACCATGATTGATAAAATGGAAGAAGACGA
>CAWUNH010000003.1:0-16814 GCA_963923435.1 uncultured bacterium | reverse complement strand
AGGGTATCCTTGATAAACAACATATACAAATTGGATCCTGTAATTTGGTTTAATTTTAATGCATCGGTACTGTCGGCAGGTTCGACAACCGAAACCTCACCCTTACAATATCCTCTGTATATATGATTTTTATAAAAAACAAAGTTCATGAATTTAGAACTTAGCTGCATGTTGGAATTCCAAAAGATTGGTTTTCCAAAAGCCTGCATCAGCGAGTCAGATTCGATATAAATCAAGGAATCGCTTCGGGCCTGAAATTGCAGTTGCGCCATACGAACATCGGGCCAGGCTTTAAATCGAAAGTTGTCGGAATGGTGCCAGGCCTTAAGCGTATCGGACCAAAGCTTTAGTGTATCGTTGTTTTTATATGAATACGCCAAGGTTTTGCCATAAATTTTGCTTTGTTTTGAAATATTGTTCATGATACCGGACTGTCCCATTACAAAGAGTTTATGCAAGGTGTCTTGAAGCTGTATATGACCAAATGCTTGTGCTGTTTTTTTAATGCCATTATAATAAAGGCTGTCGCTTTTTAAAATTCGATTTTCAGAATGTATAACCGGCCCCGAATATAATTTAGCCGTATTGGTTTTTGTATTGTACCAGCCCCTAGAACAATATATAAAATCGGATTTTTGCTCTAATATACTGGGACTTAAAAAATAGGCCGTTTGTGATTTTAAATAATAGTGAAGCGTATCCGTTCGTATCGTATAATCAACATTTTTTAAAATTACTTCGTTTAAAAACTCAAGCTTTTTTAAACGTGAATTGTAAAAGCCTTGCTTGCTGATAAATGAATTGTCTAAATAATGGCTTAGGGCTGAATGGGTATAATAGGCCTTGCCGCTTTTTAAATTAAAATCAAGGGTGTCGGTTTCCAAGCGTAATTTGTTTTCAATCAGTTTAACCTTAGAAATCATACGTGCCATTCGGGTTTTACCAGAGTATTCCAATTGATTAGACGTGGCCGAAACACTGTCGCCTTTGGTTATACGAATGTTGCCACTTGCCTTAATGCGTTCGTCGACCTCAAAAAACAATGCGGTATCGCAGGTTAATACAGCCCCGTCGTGTTCAAATACCACCGAACCCGTAAGGTATTTGGCATCGCTTTGTTGTTGGTCGAATGTAAAACGGTCGGCATGCCGTATTTCAATAAATTTGGATGTGTTTTGTGCAAACACGCCGGTAACGATACCCATATATAGTACCATTGATTTATACATCACGCGAAATCGGTTTCCAGTAAGACGTTGTAGAGGGCTTTAAGAACAAATAAAATCCATAGGCCAGTGCTCCGTTCATTAAATAAAAATGGGCAAACGAACGTAACGGTTTTAGCGGCAATCTGTAAAAATAGCTTGCAAATGCCAACATTATAAAAAGCGTTTGAATGCAAAAAGCCAAATAAAAATAAGGATTGTTACGCTCTATATACGAAGCCATCCACATCCATGTCAGCCAAAGGGGTCCTGTCCAGCGAATGCCCTTGTGCAGCCAAAAAATATAAAACAATCGCGAAAAGGGGTTGCATAACACCCTTTTAAAATGCATTAAATTTTGAAAATTACCGGATGAAATACGTGCTTTGCGCCTAAATTCGGCTTTTGCATCTCCCGGATTGTCTTCCTCTACCTGTACATTTGCTTCGTATCCAATTTTTTTTTCAGATGCAATAGCCTGAAGGGTAATAAAAAAATCGTCGACTTTATAGGTTTCAGGAATTGAACAAAAAGCCGATTTTCGCATGAGTATACAAGATCCTTCAGCGCCTAAATACATGCCAAAACAACAATGTTCGGCTTGTTTTAAAAGATTTTCAAAATGAATGTAGTTGGATTCTTGCTGCGCAATTCCCTTTACACCACGCAAGGAGCGGCGATGCACCGGAACTCCAATTAAATCCCATTGAGTTTGATTTTGTACAGCACATAACTTGCGAATCGATTGCATGGGAAAAATAACATTGGCATCGGTTAAAATTATAAGGTCCGAATGACAACGCGGCACCAAGTCGTTTATAATTTTAATTTTTCCCTGACGGGTTTCATAAAATACAACCTTTAATGCGGGCATTCGGCTGGTCCATCGCGTAAGTATGGCATTGGTTGCATCGGTTGAACAATCCGAACCGATCCATATTTCAGAAATACCTTCGGGTATTAATTGTTCTAAATTGTTTAATTTATGTTCAATTACTCCTGCTTCGTTATGGGCAGCAATGATTACAGCCAGTGAGGCAGACGCTTGCCCAGTTGTATTAATCGTTTCAGGCCGGGCTTTTTTAAATCGAGCACATAACATAATTAGCGCTGGATACAGCAAATAACTGGCAATCATCAAAAAACATGCACTCGCAAATAGACCAATTGCCATAGGGGAAATTTACACTTTCAATTTTAGATAATATAATGCCAATTCCTTTCCCCATTGGGAATTGTTGTAATTCTGTTCAATCAAACGTTGCGCATTTTTTTCCAGTTGTGATTTAAGCATACCGTCCTCCAAAACTTTTATAATTTGTTGGCAAAATTCCGACGGTGTATCGGCTAATAAAAAAGCTCCTGATGCATTGTTCGAAATTCCGGTAGCTCCCAAACGGGTTGTAATAATCGCTTTACCATTGGCCAAGGCTTCTAAAAATTTAATCCGCACGCCGCCTCCAAAAAAAACCGGAATTATAACCAGGCGGTGTTCTGCGTACACCTTTGCAAGTTTTGGTATAAAGTCAAGGCAATAAACCTGCGGAATGTTATTAAACAATGTATGAGCCCCACGGCCCACCAGCGTTAAGGTTAAATCGGGTCTGTTTTCTAGTAAACTGGGCCAAACATGTTTAAAAAACCATTTTAATCCCAAATAATTGGGCTTCCAGTCCATACTTCCAACAAAAAGCAAATCGCGTTTTGCATGCATTTCCGATGTTTGAATATTTAATCCAACCGGAATATATTTAACGGGCTTTGGCGAATTTAACGCCACATTAATAAACTCCTGGTCTTCTGGAGAAATAGGAATAATGGCGTCGGACTGTAACCATTGTTGTATTTCAAATTTTTGAAGTCGTTTGGTTTGAAGCTTTAAATACCAGCGTTTTAATCCCCAGGGCATAAAGGCGATTCGATCGTTCCACAATTTATATTCTATGTTATGCGTACGTAGGACACATGGGGCGACCGTAAAGGGTTTTAGCTTTTGTAAATAAAGTGAAACAAAAACACCCTCAAATTGAATTACATCGTAGCGTTTGTGTTTTAATTTAGAGAGAATGGCTTGATAAAAATTTTGGCTTTTAAAACGGCTCACAAAATAGGATTGTTTTGAAAAAATATTTATTAATGCCGTAAGCCCGTTTGGTTTGCTAAAAACCGGAATGGTTTCGTAACTGCATCCTTTCGGCAGTTCGGAAGCATCTGCAGAGCAGGGTTTCGGGTGTTTATTGGTATTCATGGATAACACATCGACCCCTACTCCGGCCATACAAAGGCCCGAAATCATTTGAGACATGGCAAACGAATGGCCATCGTCAACCGGATAAACTGCTTTATTGGTGAGAAGCAGCAGATTCATGAGTTGAAGGTTTACGACGAAAATTGAGCTGAAACCCGCTGATGTCTCGAGCTGCTCGATGGGTTAATATTAAACTTAGGGGTAAAAATACAGCCAGTGGAATCCATAAACCGGGCCAAGGCATAAGAACTCCTTCCAAAGCCAAACCCATAAAAAACTCGGTGCAAATGAAATACACTAAAAACAACATTACTGCAATTACAACCGGCAACCCAAAACCGCCTTTTCGAATAAGGGCTCCCAGGGGAGCTCCAATAAAAAAAAGCACTATACAAATAAACGAAAGAACGGTTTTTTTATGCCATTCGGTTTTATATTCCAAGCGCTCCTGATTTTCCATGTTCACAAAAGCCTCTTGAGCCTCCAACTGGGTTATTTGCTGTCGTACCTGCTGCTGGGCTTCTTGAAGGCGTTTTATAGAAATTGAAGATTCGCTAAACACGGGTGCATGCCGGGTAGATGCGTTCCATTTGAGCTGGTGTTGTTGATGAATCCATTGGTATTTGCTTTGAATTAAAGAATCCAGCCCCAGCACCAGGCTGTCTATTTGCCATACGTTTAACATTTCGCTGTGATGCTTAAAAAGTTCTTCGTTGGTGCGTTTCATTTTAAATTCCTGCAATGAAATATAAACGTTTAAAGATTTATAGTTTAAAATTTGCAAGGTATTGGGTTGCTTAAATGCAAATGGACCATAGGGTCCGCTTTGTTCGTAACGCACCCCATCTTGTAAATTTAGAATCAGGGCCGAGGTGTCGTTTGAAGTTTTCATAAATCCCTGTTTTGCAAAAATCTGAACACTGTTTCCCTGTTGAGCCGTATGATCGTATATGCTGATGTCTTTAAGCGTGTCCTGATTTTTGGATTTTGAGCCCACGCGAATTCGAATGTCTTTGATGTCGGAATAAAATACACCCTCTTTAATGGAAACGGCTGGTTTTTTTTGTCGAATATCATATAAAAGGGAAGTAAACTTTAAATGGACCCTGGGTAAAATAAAATTATTGAATAAAAAGGTGCCGATAGACAAGAATACCATAAACACTGCAACAGGACGTAAAATAGACCAGAGGGAACGCCCGGCCGACTTTAATGCTGCCATTTCGTAATGTTCCGATAACTCTCCAAAACTCATAATAGAGCCCATTAGAACAGCCAAAGGAATGCATTCGGGTACAATGGCAACCATGGAGTAAAAAAATAAACGAATTAAGTCCCAGGCGGGCAAGCCTTTTCCTAAAAAATCGTCTAAATAGGTAATAACAATTTTTATTAAAAAAAACATAAACACCGAAACCAGCAAACTCACCAAAAAAGGACGTAAAAAGGCCCTTAAAACCATGCGGTGTGCAATTTTAATCATGCGTCTATCGAAGGTACGTCAATAAATGTGTTTATAAAACGGCATTTAGTCAAACTTTATTAAATTTATACCCTTATGATACTTGGTAAAAAAATAGTAGTGGTGTTACCTGCTTACAATGCAGCTTTGACATTAAAAAAAACCTACGATGAAATACCCATGGATATTGTTGACGACGTTGTTTTAGTAGACGACCACAGCAAGGACAACACCTCCGAAGTAGCCAGAGAAATTGGCATCCGGCACGTTATTCGGCATGAACAAAACAAGGGCTACGGAGGCAATCAAAAAACATGCTACGACAAAGCCCTTGAATTAAATGCAGATATTGTGGTTATGTTGCATCCGGATTATCAATATACGCCTAAACTCATTCAAAGCATGTGTTTTTTGATAGCGCACGATTTATATCCCGTGGCATTTGGTTCCCGCATTTTAGGCAAGGGCGCCCTAAAAGGAGGAATGCCCTTGTATAAATATGTATTTAACCGTTTTTTAACTCTTTCGCAAAACATCCTGATTAATCAAAAACTTTCAGAGTACCATACAGGATATCGGGCATTTTCAAAAGCGGTGTTGGAACGTATCAACTACAAAGCAAACTCCGATGATTTTGTATTTGACAACCAAATGATTTCTCAGATTTTTTATGCGGGCTTTGATATTGCAGAAGTTACCTGTCCAACCAAGTATTTTCCCGAAGCCAGCTCCATTAATTTCAGGCGAAGCATGACCTATGGACTTGGTGTTTTGGGTGTTTCGTTTGTGCACTTTTTTAATCGCATTGGTATATTAAAGTCCAAACTCTATCATACCAAATCGTAATTATGGCGGTATACCGTTTTAAAGTTATTCTGGAAGATCACGAAGATATTTGGCGTGAAATAGAAATTTTATCGGGTCAGGTGTTTGAAAAATTTCACGATTGCATTCAAACCGCTTTCAAATTTGACAGTAAACATGCTGCTTCCTTTTTTTTAAGCGACGATCAATGGCGAAAGGGGCGCGAAATTACCCTTCGCGAAGCCGATTTACCCCTCGAAGAAACCGACATTAAAGCCGGCGTTTTACCCAAAAAACTAATGCGGGATATTAAATTAGCTGCTGGTATTAAGCAACCCCGTCAAAGGTTTGTTTATGTTTTTGATCCAGAAGTTCGGTGGACCTTTTTAATTGAATTGATTAAACTGGAATCCGAATCCAACTCAGAACATTATCCCTTGGTATGTAAATCGCATGGCAGTGCGCCTAAACAATATAAACAACCTCAAATGGCCAAAGAAGAACTTGGTCCCGAACTAATGCTGGCCGGTTTAGTAGATGCATTAGCGGATGAACCAGAAGATGAGGATTTGTTAATGGATCCGGGTATTCCTAATGAGGAAGGTGTCAATCCGGATGAAGTCGATACACTGCAGGGTGAAGAAGGTGAAGAAGGAGAAGATGAAAACTCCGACGAGTTTGAAGATTCCAATTCTGATGAAAGCGAATATCCGTTTAACTCCGCTGAAGAAGAAGACTAGTCTGTAATTTCTTTTAAAAACTGCGTATAATTATTTGTACTTAGATGCATCTGCCAGGTTAAAACAGCCTGTTGCCTGTATGAATTGTTGTTTTTAAGATTACTCCAAAAGGTTTCAAGTTCGAATTTTAAGGATTGCAGAGAAGCTTTCGGATTTACAAGATACCCATTGGTAGGATTTACAAGTTCTGGAATTCCGCCCACCTCGGCCGCATAAACAGGAATACCAAATGAAAACGCTTCCATTAGAGATACCGGAAACCCTTCCCGTAAACTTAAATTTATAAACGCATGTACCGGCTCCTGTAAATAAAATTTTACCAACGATTCTGTTGAAACCTGTCCATGCAAGTAAACCTGTAAACCCGACCTTGCTTTTAATACCAATTGCTGTAATTCCAGCATACCTTCGCCATCTCCAAAATGGTGCCATACCACTGACTCGGATAAATTTTGAAGCAACATAAATATTTTATCGACCTGTTTTAAGGGCACTACATTAGAAACTGAAACTACAACTAACGAATCATGCACTTCTGGAACAGGTCCCCGTCCTCGGTCCGGAACGCCTAACCTCGATACTTTTATTTTATCACGAAATTCCGGATGGTTTTGAATTAAATAGTTTTTGCCATGTTCTGAAATGGCATACCAGTAATTACAAAGTTCTAATACGAGTGCACGAAAGGGACGAAATCCGTTTTGATGTACCGCAACTAAATCCGAACCGTGCGAGCGTACAATTAACCGGTTGGATGTTTTAGAGGTCGTATCCATCAGATAGGGTAAAGCAGAAGTCCAATGGTCCGACCAATAACTGTAAACAAGCGTAGGCTCGTTTTGATGAAGCATTTCAGCAATACGCTTGCCGGTTTTACTCGATTGAATTGCGCGGGATACTAAAACACTTAACAAAAATGCATGCCATGTTTTGGGACGTTTGTACCAGTTTTGGTAAAAATCAGCGCGGTGGTAGGCACTGGAAGCGGTGTTAAATAAACCTTTAAATAAAATTTCAGATTTGGATTTTGGATACTTAAAAACAGGTTTGAAAATGCTGAATTTTAATTTTGAAGGTTGCGATGGAGCTCCATTAAACAAGGGTGCAATCCAAACAGAACTAAAAAAACCATGATACTCTTGCGTCTCGTAAGCTAAAAACGGTTCGGCTCCGGAATTGGGATAAAAATGCGTTAATAGGATTAATCTCATGTTACCATTTACTCAGCCAGTGTTCCCAGGCTCGTGTAATAACATTTTTTAATTTAAAAGCCGTGTCTTTAGTTTCTGTACGAAACATCATAAAAATATAATCGTAGGGTTTATGATGCAGTGCATACTCTTGATAATACGAAAGTACAAATCCCTCTTTTTGTAACATTTGAATGGAATTTAATACATCCAGTTCCTGATCTATTATTTGCAATTGCTCCGGTTGATGAGTTCTAAGCCAGGCAATGCGTTTTGGATGAGGAATATGAATTAATATTTTGGCATTGGGTTTAGAAAACAAGCGGAGGGTTTTAAAAATTGAGGGGTGGTTACTTACAGGAATATGCTCCAAAACATCTGGAAACACAAACCAGTCAAAACGAACATCCGTTTTAAAATCACTCATGTCGTTTACTAAAAAGGAAGCATGTGTATATTTCTTGTAACTATTCTGGGCCAGCCGAATGCTTTCAGCGCTAATGTCAACCCCAACAAATTTTCCTTTTTTATTGTTTGGAATGATTAATCCGCTAACCGTTCCAATGCCACAACCAACTTCAAGAACAGCATCGGTTTTTTTTAAACCAAATGCCTTTAACATGCGGGCAATTTTGCGATGGCGCAGGGTTACACCCAAATGTTGTTGATGGTGTTTAAAACCATCATAAAATTGTTCGATTTCTTTTTTATTCGGTTCCAGACAATTAAGTTTGTATGCTTTCAAAAGTACAAAAATATGCCAACATGATTCGGCCAGAATTTATTAAGTCTTCTTTTTTATTTACTCTGGGTGGTGCATTACCCATGATGGGAAGCATTGTATTATTGCCGTTTTATACAAATTATTTAAGTACAACGCATTATACGCAATTACTTTTTTACATCAGCATTAGTTTGTTTTGTCAATTGTTTTTTTCATGGTCAACCGAAACAGCCTTTGGTATTGAATACAGCAGAATTCAAAACGATGCTCAAGCAAGTCCAAAATTTATTGGACAGGTTGCTGTTTTCATGATTTCAATGGCGGTTTTATGGCTTACAATTTTTAATGTTTTCGGCAATTACCTCTTTAAGCTTTTATTTGATATTAAACTCGACATGCATTACTGGCCCTGGGGATTTTATGCCGTAGTTACCGCATTGTGCAATGCATTTTTTAAAACTGCAACAACCTTGCTGATTTATAAAAATAAATCCAAGGTGTTTTTTAGTCTTCAAGCACTTAATTTTGTTATCACGCTCTCCATTGCATTAATTGGAATTTTTATGTTTCCCGATCGCCTCGAAGGGCCCTTGTATGCAAGGCTAATTTCCGGTTTGGTACTGCTGGGAATTGCACTGGTTATTTTTAAATCCAACGGAACCTTTGGTTGGGACTTTAAAGCCTGGTATTCTTTTTTTAAACTGTGTGGTCCGCTCGTGGGAATTGTTATGAGCAGCTGGATTTTGGGTCAGGTTGACCGTTTTTTTTTACAGCACCACGTTACGCTTTCAGAATTAAACGCCTACGATTTAATTTTAAAATGTTTTTTTGGAATCGAGTTTATACAAAACAGTTTAACAGCCATTATTTATCCGAGGGTTTTCAAACTTTGGAATACCAAAAATACAAATGCAACAGACGCCGAAAGCAATCGCTATTTTAATGTTTTTACAGCCCTAAATGTATTGCTAATTATTTCATTTAATCTTGCCTTGCCCCTTTTAATTACATGGGTTGTAAAAGATCCCTTGTTTTACAGGGGGTTTAATTACCTGGGTTTATTATCCAGTGTATTTGTAATTCGAAGCGTTATGTATTATTTTCAGGCGGGCTTGTTATACAGCAAAGCTTCCTTTAACCTTTTAGTTTACCATTTTTCAGGGCTTTTTATGGAACTTGTCCTGGTCGTGTTATTGGTTCCACGATTGGGAATCATGGGTGCCATCGGCACTTCCATTTCCGTACGGGTATTGCAAACTTTAATTTTATTTTTAATTCCAAACAGCCAATTTCGTTTTACATTTAACTGGTTTAAAATATTAGGTTTGCCCGGATTGTTTTTGATTGTTAATGGAATCGGAGTGTACCTATTTCCGGTATATCATGCAGCGGTATACGTATTTCAGTTTTTATTTTTTGCTTTATTAATATATACCATCTATCGCAGAGAGATAACAGCCCTGCGGCAATCGCTTGTTAAACTTTAAAGCTTACAACAACAGAAGAATGCTGGAGGGACTTTATAAATGCTTCATGCTGGCGCTCCCCGCCTTTAATATCATAGGTTAGCGTTAATTGGTTGTTTTGTTTTTGTATGCCGGTTCGCTCAAATCGAAGTTTGTGACTGCGAATCAATTCCTCTACATCCTGTAATATTTGGGTTTCATTGGTCACGGTGAAAACATATTCCAACTCTCTGTTGTATTGATCAATAAACTTTTGAATTCCGGTAAACCCCAAAAGTATTATCATAACTGAAAGGGTTACCATAATGGCAAATTCATATTGGGCAATACCGCAGGCCATACCAATGGCCGCACTGATCCAAATGATAGATGCTGTTGTTACCCCTTTAACCGAAATGCCGTCTCTAAAAATGGCTCCGGCGCCCAAAAAACCAACACCGGTAATAATATTTGAGGCAATGCGAGTAGGGTCCTGCGTTCCGCCAATAACCAAAGATAAAATTGTAAAAAAGGTTGATCCCAGTGTAATTAAAATGATGGTTCTAAATCCAATGTTTCGGCCTTTGTATTCACGTTCGGCGCCAATTATCCCTCCAAGCACTATAGAGGTTAACAGTTTTAAACCGTTATCAAGTATAAATGGATAATCAATGTTCATGAATTGCGGCTAAAATTGCATTTTCAACCTCCGGTTGGTCCCACATGGTTTCAATATCGGGCCGTGACATAATCCGGTTCATAATTTCTTGTTGTTTTTGACCCTGCTTTAAGGCTTCGCTGTATCGGATTTGCGGACTAAACGTTACCATACTGTACAAAGGAATCCATTTATCCGGATGGTTTTCATAAAACCGGGCTTCAATTTTCTTTTGTAATATAAACTTTGGATCTGCCGTACTGGCGCTCATTTCAAAAAAATTGGCAACAGCTAAATCTGCAATTGCATCTCCATCCGGCTTTCGCAGCATCTGGTATTTTGACAAAATGGTATCCCAGTGGCCGGGATGTGCATCCATGAGTTCAGATAAAACCACGCAATCCTCAAATCCGCAATTCATGCCTTGTCCGTAAAAGGGCACTATTGCATGTGCGGCATCGCCAATAAGCGCCAGTGTGTTTTGAAAAACCCAGGGAAAACATTTTACAGTTACCAAAGAAGCGGTGGGATTTTTAAAAAAATCCTCGCATAAGGTGGGCATAAGTTCAGCGGCGTCTTTAAATTCTTGATTAAAAAAATCACTCACCGCCTGAGGTGTTTGAAGCTGGGAAAATGAAACGGGCCCTTCAGCAGGTAAAAATAAGGTGCAGGTGAAATTACCGTCCGGGTTGGGCAAGGCAATCATCATATAAGATCCTCTGGGCCAAATATGAAGGGCGTTTTTTTCCAGTTTAAATTGACCCTCAGGATCCGGCGGAATTATAAGTTCTTTGTATGAACAGGGTATGTAATATTGCTGGTATTCAAATCGATCCTGCTGAAGTTGCATACTCAGTCTGGATCCCGAAAAGGCACCGTCTGAACCAAAAAATAAATCGGCCTTATGTTGGGTTAATTCTCCGTTTCGGGTATGTTCCGTTGTGAGCGTTTTGGATTTAATATCCAAATGATGGGTTTTTTGATCAAACTCAACCTTAATGTTGGGATGCTTAATTGCTAAATTTAATAAGGTGATGTTTATTGCAGCTCTTGAAACCGAATAAATGGCTTGCCCCTCTTTACCATAGGGCATGTAGGCGGTTGTTCCGTCCAAATGGTGAATGCATCGTCCGTACATGGGGATGGAAATTTTATGAATTTCCTCGGCTATTCCTGCTTGTTGTAAACCCCGCCAGCCTCGGTCGCTTAATGCTAAATTAATAGACCTTCCTGCATAGAGCATTCCCTGTGTAAAATCGGCACGTCGCTCCAGTAGTTTCACAGTATGGCCCCTTTTTGCAAGATTTAAAGCCAATAAGGATCCAATGGGTCCTGCTCCTGAAATTACAATCTCATTTACCATTGTACAAATTTACAAAAGGACTTTTGAGTAAGAGTGAATAGGAACAAACGGTTTTAATTCCAGGCGTCCGTTTAACCAGGAATCGTCCATTCGGGCGCCTAAGGCAGTATAAAAGTCAATGGCCGGTTGATTCCAATGTAAAACCTGCCAGCACATTCGGATGCATTTTTTTTGAAGTCCTGCCCGGCGAACTTTTTCAAACAAAGCTTTGCCCACTCCTTTTCGTCGGAATGCCTCTACAACCCACAAATCTTCTAAATAAACGGCAGGCCCGGTCCAGGTTGAATAGGCAAAATAATACACCGCCATACCTATAATTTTTTTTTGGCAAATTGCCACCCATGCTTTAAAATAGGGCTGTTTTTGAAATCCCCATTGTTGCATTTGCTTGGGATTAATACAAACCGCATGGGGCTCCTTTTCAAAAGTTGCCAATTCAACAATTAAGTTGTGGAGTTGCGGCATGTCGGCTTTACGTGCAGGCCGATAGGTAATTTTAAGGTTTAAAGCCATAAGTAGTGCCGAAAAGCCGAATATAAATTTTTGGAGGGTTCACGGGTGCATGCAATTTAAAAATTCTTTAGGATTGGTTAAATACAATTCTGTATCCGGAAAACCTTCTACTGCATAGGTCCAGCAACAAACCAAGTTCCTGTTTTGCAGCAAGGGGCATAATCTTGCCGTTAACTGCGATTTGGTTTGCAGGTTAATTAAATCCTTTGTGCGAGTAAATCTATACCTCTGCAATTCTTTTTCAATTTGATTTAAAATTAATTGCCTCAAATCAGAATTAGTTAAAAAATTATTACGTGGAGGTTTTAAGGCTACTTGCATGCCAAACGCTCGATGGGTACATTGTTTTTTATTGCGGTAATAATTTCTGTTACGTCGTTTGGCTGCACATTTACCAAACACCATCCCTGTGGATAAATCATTACGGTAGGGCCTTGATTGCATATGCCCAAACAACCGGAACGTGTAACACGTACGCGTTTATCTGCCAAATAAGATTTTAATTCGGTTTTAAATTTTTGAATTAAACTTGCCCCGTGTTCGGAACCGCAAAACGACCGACCGGAACCGGTGCGGTCGTTGGTGCAAACAAAAATATGACAATCGTATACCATAAACTCTTTTAAGGTTTTATTGTTAAATGCATATGGCAAATATACTCATAACGGGAGGGCGGGGTGGAATTGGAACCCGTTTAAAAGCTCATTTAACCCGGTCGGGGCATGAGGTGCGAATACTAACGCGTAAACCCACTAATGCCAACAAGGCAGAATTTAACTGGAATCCCGATTCCTTGTGGATAGATCCCAGTGCTTTAGCCCAATTAAACGGCATTATCCATTTGGCCGGTGATCCAGTTTTGGGAAAACGTTGGACTTCGGCTCAAAAACAATATTTGTTGCATTCGCGCACACAAGGTTTGGCATGTATTGCCCAGGCCTTAAAAAAACATGCCATCCAATTGGATTTTTTTGGGGGAGCCAGTGCCGTTGGATATTACGGATTAAACCCTTCTGCCGAATGCAAAACCGAACAAAGTGCAGCCGGTAACGATTTTTTAGGCCGGCTTTGCGTTGCATGGGAACGGGCCTATGATTCAATTAGACCCTTTTGCAAACGTGTGGTTATTTTTAGAATTGGTTTGGTATTAGATGCCAACGCAGGTATGCTTAAAGCCCTGTGGCCACTGTATCGCTGGGGCCTGGGAACTCAAATTGCCAATGGTAAAGCGGTTTATCCCTGGATTGATTACCGGGATTTATGCCGCGCTGTAGAACAAATTATGATGTCCGAAAACCATTCACATGCCGTTTTTAATTTAGTTTCTCCAGAAATTACGACCCAGCGGGCGTTTCATTTGGCATTAAAAAAATGCAGTTCGATTCCCAATCTTTTACCCCCTGTTCCTGCATTTGTATTACGTGTTGTTCTCGGTGAATCCAGTTGCGTACTTTATAAGGGTAATGCCATTGTGCCGGAAAATTTAATGCAAATGCAATTCAAGTTTACTTCTTATCCATTACCTGAAACCTTACGGGAATTACTCTCCCTTAAGGGGTAAGGCATTGTTTTCAGAATCAGTTTGCTCTGTTGAAATATCGCTTGCATCGGTTGGATGAGAATCTGTAGTGGTAACATTGGCAATTGGTTCAGCCGGTTCATGGGTTTTAATAGCCTGTTCCGAATGCGCCAGGCGCTCCGGTTTATCGAAGGGACGCTTGCCAAAAATTTCCTCCAAGTCTTCTTTAAAAATTACTTCTTTTTCCAGTAGTTTTTCTGCTAAAACCGTTAATTTTTCTTTATTTAAAATCAGTATTTGTTTTGTTTTAGCATAGGCTATTTCCGTCATCTTACGAACTTCCTCATCAATGGTACGGGCTGTGTGTTCGCTGTAGGGTTTACCAAAAGAGTATTCGCTTTGACCGGTACTGTCGTAATAGCTGATGTTGCCTACCTTTTCATTCAGGCCATAATACACAATGCTGGCGTAAGCTTGCTTGGTGATTTTTTCTAAATCACTAAGGGCTCCCGTACTTACCTTGCCAAAAATAATTTCTTCAGCTGCACGGCCTCCCAATGCCGCACACATTTCATCCATAATCTGTTCCGCCGTTGTAATTTGTCGTTCTTCAGGCAGGTACCAGGCGGCTCCCAATGATTTTCCTCGAGGAACAATGGTAACTTTCACCAAAGGGCTTGCATGTTCCAACATCCAACTAACGGTCGCGTGCCCGGCCTCATGAAATGCAATTACACGTTTTTCCTCCGGAGTAATGATTTTATTCTTTTTTTCAAGTCCGGCAATAATACGGTCTACAGCATCTAAAAAATCCTGCCGTTGAACGTTTTTTTTGTCGGATCGGGCAGCAATTAATGCGGCCTCGTTACAAATATTGGCAATGTCTGCTCCACTAAATCCGGGAGTTTGTTTTGCCAAAAATTCAATATTTACGCTTTCATCAATTTTAATTTTTCTTAAATGCACTTTAAAAATTTCAACCCGTTCATTTAAATCGGGCATGTCTACATATATCTGACGGTCAAAGCGGCCGGCACGCATTAATGCCCGGTCTAAAATATCGGCACGGTTGGTAGCCGCTAAAATAATCACGCCGCTGTTGGTGCCAAATCCGTCCATTTCGGTTAAAAGCTGGTTAAGCGTATTTTCCCGTTCATCGTTGGCTCCGGCCGATATTGATTTTCCGCGAGCTCTGCCAATAGCATCTATTTCATCAATAAAAATAATACAAGGCGATTTTTCTTTGGCCTGACGAAACAAATCCCTCACGCGAGAGGCCCCAACCCCTACAAACATTTCAACAAAATCCGATCCGCTCAAAGAAAAGAAAGGAACCTTTGCTTCTCCTGCAACAGCTTTGGCCAATAAGGTTTTTCCAGTTCCGGGAGGCCCCACCAACAAAGCCCCTTTGGGTATTTTTGCGCCTAAATCGGTGTATTTTTTTGGGTTTTTTAGAAAATCTACAATTTCCATTACCTCCATTTTAGCACCATCCAAACCGGCTACATCGTTAAAATTTATATTAACCTGGGTGTCTTTATCAAACAGGGTGGCTTTTGATTTACCTATGTTAAAAATTTGGCCCGGACCGCCTCCGCTTCCTCCTCCCATTCGGCGCATCATAAAAAACCAAATGGCAATCATAATAACGAGCGGTAAAATCCAGGTAAGCTGATCGCTCATCCAATGGGTTTCTTCCATGGAGCGGGGTGCAACCTGAAGCTCCTTTGGAATTCCGGATTCGGTTTGCACTTTTTCCATTTTGTTTTCAAAATTGGTTACATCCGGTATTGAAAAATAAAAATGAGGCCCCTTGTGGTTTTTCTCAAAATACGACTTTCCGGTTTTTGGGTCTTTGTAACGGTCGAGCTTAGAAACGCTGTCGGGATGAACGGTAACGCGCACCATACTTTTATTTACAATAACCACATCCTGCACGTCGCCTTTGGCCAACATTTTATTGTAAAAGTCGGCCGGTTGTTTTAATTCAACCATTCGGCTGTTTGCATCGTTACCAAAAAAAATCATAAACATGAGAACGGCAATAACAGCACCGTATATCCAGTAAAAATTATTGCCCCCTCCTTTATTGGAATTACGACCGGCATTAAATTTTGCTTTCATGCGTTCAAATTGTTTTTTGCGCTCGTCTTCGGAAGCTGAAAACTGCCATTTGGCAGTGAGGGCTGGTTTCATAGATTAATCTGAAATTTGAGTTATTTGGGCATCGCCCCAAAGTTGTTCGAGCTGATAATGCGTTCTGAATTCACGCTGAAAAACATGTACTACAATGTTTACAAAATCTACAATGACCCACTCGGCATTTTCAAAACCTTCGGACCGGTAGGGTTTTTCTTTACTGTAGCGCCAGGCAAAATCCTCTGCACTCTCGGCAATAGCCCGAACCTGTATTTTACTTTCTGCCTCAGCCACCAGAAAATAATCGGCAATCCGGTGTTGCAAATGGCGTAAATCAAGTTTAACCAATCCGCTGGCTTTTTTTTCTTGCAAACCCCGAACCAGGGCCTCTAATAAAGCCTGTTCTTGAGCCGGAGTTACACGTTTACGAGGCCGTTTTTGTGCGGTTTCTGCAGCTTTTGAACTGTTAACAATTCGATTGGCTTCTCGCTCCTGAAGTTCGCGCGGAGTAGGTTCCTTTTTAGAAACCTTTTTGGTAGCCTTTTTAGGAGTGGCAATGCGTTTGGTAGGTCGTTTGGAAATTGGTTTTTTAGCCGGCATGTCCGCAAAATATCGTAAATGTGCACAAATTTAGGTTATTTAGTGCTCTGAACATGTCCCGTATTCACAAAAAAACCTTTTTTTTTGATTCGGTAACTAGCACTCAGGATAAAGCACTGGAGTTGCTTGATAAACACCCTTCGGCGGCTGTTTTGGTGTTTGCCAACCAACAAACTCAGGGGCGTGGTCAGTTGCAGCGAACCT
>CAWUNH010000002.1:0-19777 GCA_963923435.1 uncultured bacterium | reverse complement strand
AAAACAAAAAGCCATTTGCGGTTGGGTTGAATTTTTAAACATTGTTGAAGTTCTATTTGGGAAATTGTTGTTAGGGGAACCTCCGTGCGAACCGAAACGCCTTTTATCAAGTAGGTATCATTTTTCAGGTTACGCGTAATGTTGCAGGCCATTAAGCCAAACAGTAAAAGAGTCCACAAAACTGAATGCCTCATCGAATACGAACCAACTTAAAAATAAATGCTCTAATTTAGGGCAAAAATGCTGACCCGTGATGAAATCCTTCGAATTCAAAAATTAAAGTCTGCCGCTGAGCGAAAATCTCAAAAGCGATTTGTAATGGAGGGAAGCAAAATTATACGCGAATGCATCCAGTTGCATCCCCATTTAATTGAATGTATTGTCATTTCAACCGAAACCGTTTTGGAATTTGAAACAGGTGCTGTTCCATGCTATTATTTACCCCCTCATCATTTTAATAAACTTAGCAACTTGCAAAGTCCACCGGGCTATTTAGCTGTTTGTAATTTTTTTAATGCCGTCAACTCCTCGGATGTTCTTCCATCGTATTTGCTTTACCTGGACGGGGTTCGCGATCCCGGCAATTTTGGCACCTTACTCCGATTAGCCGATTGGTTTGGCCATACCGAATTACTGGCTTCAGAAAACAGCTGTGATGTATACAACCCAAAGGTTATACAAGCCAGTATGGGCGCTTTTTTAAGAGTAAAGGTTCGTTACGAGCCCTTGTCTAAAGTAATATCAGAATACCCCCAGCATACCTGCATAGGAGCAGATTTAAATGGAAAAAATGTTTTTTCCATACCGCTGCCAAAAACGGGTATTATAGTATTAGGAAATGAATCACAGGGTATTTCGCTGGAACATCAACCCTTTATTCAACAACGCATTCACATTCCATCGCTAAAAACAAACGGATCGGAATCTTTGAATGTTGCTATGGCAGGTTCGGTAATTTTAACAGAATTACACCGCAACGAATTACGTAAAATCAATCTTTCTTAGGCAGTATTTCGCCTTTAATTTTAATCTTTTTATTGGCGAAACGTGCATTTGAACTCACGGTAATGCTTTTTTCAAATGTACCAACCCGTTTGGTATCGTATTTTATTTTAATTCGGGCCGACTTGCCAGGCAACACCGGTTCCGTAGGCCAGCCGGGTTTACCGTCTAAACTGGTTGAGGTGCAACCGCATTCTCCCACAACATTGGTAATGATTAAGGGCGATCGACCTGTATTGGTAAATTTAAATTCCCGAATACCATTTGCATCGTACGCGAGGGTTCCAAAGTCAATGCATTCGGTCTCAAACTTAAAATCGGGGGCATTGGGATCCATCTTGGGAACCACCGTTTCCTGTCCAAAACTGCGCAGGCTAAAAAGCAGAGCAAGGGCAAAAACTGCCTTTGGAAATCCAATCATACAAGTAACTGCTTATTGTTTTTCAGAGGGGGCTCCTGCAGGTTTAGAATTTTCTGGAAAAGCTTGTTCTACCGGTTTAGCTTCAACAGTTCCTTTAATGGTTAAAACGATGTTTCCGCTTTTGGCATTGGATGTAACGGTTACCGTTTTATATATGGCACCTATTCGATTGGTGTCGTATTTAACTTTAATAACATCGGACTTGCCAGGTAATACCGGTTTGGTTGGACATTGAGGAACCGTACAACCGCAGCTTCCTTGGCAATTGGTAATAACCAAAGGTTCCTTTCCGGTATTGGTAAATTTAAACTCGCATTCGCCGTTAGCCCCTTGTAAAATAGTCCCGTAGTCGTGGGTTATTTTATCCATTTTAATATCCGCTAAACTGGTTGAAGAATTGTTGGACGGAGCCGATTCGTGATTGTGTCCGTCTCCAGCGGCATGGGTGTTTTGAGCAAAGGCTCCAAAAGAAATCCATACGGATAGGGCGAGGGTAAAAAATACATGCTTCATAAGTTTCAATTTTGTAAATACTAAATTACTGATTTATAAAGTAAAAAACTGATCTTTTAGGCAATTCTTTAAGTAATTTTACGAAAATTAACAGCCTTCATGCCCTCTCCGACCGATTCTTTACCAAAAACCTACCAGCCCCACTTAGTAGAAGATAAATGGTATGCAGAATGGATAAAACGCGGCTATTTTACTTCTATTCCCAATTCTAAAACTGCCTACACGGTGGTAATACCCCCCCCCAACATTACCGGGGTTTTACACATGGGACACATGCTTAATAATACCATTCAGGATGTATTGATTCGGCGGGCCCGTATGCAGGGCTACAATGCCTGTTGGGTGCCCGGAACGGACCATGCGAGTATTGCCACTGAAACAAAAGTGGTTCAAATGCTCGAAGAACAAGGCATTGCAAAATCGTCTTTAACGCGTGAAGCCTTTTTAACCCATGCCTGGAATTGGAAAGAAAAATACGGTGGAATTATTTTAGAACAATTAAAAAAATTAGGGGCAAGCTGCGACTGGAACCGAACCCGGTTTACCATGGAACCGGATTTAAGCGATTCGGTAACTCAGGCATTTATTGATTTGTATCAAAAAGGATTACTATACCGGGGCTTGCGTATGGTCAACTGGGATCCTCAAGGAAAAACCGCATTAAGTGACGAGGAAGTTATTTTTAAAGAAACCCAAGGCCTGCTGTACTATGTACAGTATCCCTTTTGCGACGGCTCAGGGCATTTGACCATTGCCACAACCCGGCCAGAAACCATTTTAGCCGATGTGGCAGTTTGTGTAAACCCAAACGATGAACGATACACGCAATTTGTTGGAAAACAGGTTTTAGTTCCCTTAACCGAACGTGCCATTCCAGTTATTGCAGACGAATATGTAAGTAAAGAATTTGGCACTGGCTGTTTAAAAATAACACCGGCCCACGATCTTAACGATTACCAAATTGGTCAAAAACACGGCTTACCCATTATCGATATTTTAACGGATACTGGCCAAATTAACGAAGCTGCCCAAAACCCCCGATATGTAGGCAAGGATCGCTTTGCGGTTCGTAAACTCATAAGTAAGGATTTGCAGGATTCTGGTTATTTATTAAAAACCGAATCGTATACCCATCAGGTAGGCACCAGTGAACGAACCGGCGCTGTGATAGAGCCCAGGCTTAGCCAGCAATGGTTTGTAAACATGAATGCCTTTATGGAAAAGCATCCCGAAGTGCTCACCTCGGTGCTTAACGACGAAATTCGTTTTTATCCGGCAAAAATGAAAAACACTTACAAGCACTGGATCGAAAACATTAAAGACTGGTGTATCTCCAGACAATTGTGGTGGGGGCACCGCATACCGGCTTGGTATGATTCAAAAGGACGTCTGGTTGTTGCTAAAAACGAAGCCGAGGCCCAGTTGCAATTTTACAAACAATACCAAGAACAGCCGGACCAACTCTCCCAGGACCAAGACGTTTTAGACACCTGGTTTAGCTCCTGGTTATGGCCAATGAGTGTTTTTAACGGATTTAAACCGCAGGGGCAGCAAGAAATTCAATACTATTATCCCACTCAAGATTTAGTAACAGGTCCGGATATTATTTTTTTCTGGGTAGCCCGCATGATTATGGCAGGTTATGAATGGACGGGCCAAAAGCCTTTTAAAAACGTTTATTTCACCGGTATTGTCAGAGACTCCTTACGGCGAAAAATGAGTAAAAGTTTGGGTAATTCGCCCGATCCGCTGGAACTCATAGAAACCTACGGGGCAGATGCCGTACGGATGGGCGTTTTATTGAGCGCTCCTGCTGGAAATGATATTTTATTTGATATAAGTCAGGTTGAGCAGGGTCGAAATTTTTGCAACAAAATTTGGAATGCCTACAAACTTATTCGGAGTTTTCAAACCGATGCTCATAAAAAACCGGATGCAGCTGCACAAGAAGCTATGCTTTGGTTTAAAAACCGAATGCAGCAGCAGTTTGCAGAGGTTCACGCCTTGCTGGAATCCTATCGCATTTCAGAGGCCCTCATGGTATTGTACAAATTAATTTGGGATGATTTTTGTTCCTGGTATTTAGAAGGCATTAAACCTGCATTTACAAATGGTCTGCCGGAACGTTTATCCGAAACGGTTGTTAACGAAACCCAGTGTTTATTTGAGTTGCTGTTAACAGAATTACATCCCTGGATGCCTTTTATAACCGAAGCCCTCTGGCAGGAACTAAAACCCCGTAGTCCGGAAGAGGCTTTAACGGTTTCCCAATGGCCTGAGTTGTTTTCTTTTGATTCTGCTTGCATTCAAACCTTTGAACGCTCGCGCGATTTTATTTTACAAATCAGGCAGTTAAGGGCTCAACATCAGGTGTCTCCTAAATTGGCCCTTAAGGCCGAATTTGATGGTACGCTGGAAATTAACCGTCCTTTAATTATTAAACTCTCCAATCTCTCTGCTTTAGATGAAATAAAAATGCCCAACCCGGAAGCATTGTTGTTTAACATCGAAACCATGTCCTGCGCCGTTTATTTAAGCCCGGTTCATACTCCATTGGAAGAGCGGGCCCGCATTCAAAAAGAGCTGGATCATCTGCAGGATTTTTTAATGCGCACCGAATCTAAATTAAAAAATCAAAACTTTATGGCTCGGGCCAAACCCGAAGTCATTGATTTAGAACAAAAAAAAGCCGATGACGCCCGACAAAAAATTATGAATTTGGAAAAGCAGCTTTTGCATTTAAGCAAGCCTTGAGTTTTTTTAAATTTATTTATTATTTTTGCGAGCCATTGCCCGATCGTCTAATGGCAGGACTTCAGATTTTGGTTCTGACTATGTTGGTTCGAATCCAGCTCGGGCAACTGAACCCAACCTAAGGTTGGGTTTTTTTGTGGATTTAAGCGTTTTTATACCGTGGGTTTAATGCGTTTCGAACCCCTTGACTAAATACAATAAAACTAAGTAGGAGGCTTGTGACTGCAAACCCGGGGATTAATGCTAAATAAGCTTTGTCCAGTAACATGTACCCTTTATGAGCGCTTATCATTTCACCCCAGGATGGTATGGGAGGCTGAGCACCAAAGCCTAAAAAACTAAGACCTGCTTCGGTTAAAATTGCGGTAGAAAAATTGGCAGCGGCATAAATGAGCAATGAAGACCACAAATTGGGCCAAATATGACGCATTAAAATTCTTGCCTTTGAATATCCCAGTACAGTTCCTGCCTCTACAAATTCTTTTTGTTTAATGGATAATATTTGGCCGCGTACCAACCGTGCTGTATCTACCCACATGGTTAGTCCAATGGCCAAATAAATTTGAAACAACCCTTTACCCAAGAGCATTGAAATTGCTCCAATTAATAAAATGGTAGGTAAACTCCAAATAACATTCATGAGCCATGATATGGCATGGTCCATGCGCTTTCCAAAATAACCGGCTAAGGAGCCCATAAATAATCCCATAGCCAGCGAAACCAATACGGCAATAAATCCAACCGACATGCTAACTCTGGCTCCCCAAATAAGTCGGCTTAAGTAATCACGGCCCAGTTTATCGGAACCTAAAATAAACCTGCGATGTAAAATTTGATGCGAGGTTAATTGCTTTTTAAGTTGTGCCATTGAAAAAAATACGGGTTGTGATTTGTTTTTTAATACTATTTGATAACCGGAATTATCTGTTTTATATTGGTACGAAAAAAGGTTATTTCCAAATACGGCTTTTGGTAATGAACATTGTATTGTAGTTTCAGGACTGGATAATAAACTGTATTTAAAAAGGGTGTCCTGAATGAAATATTTATGAAGCATTATTTTTTTTTGAAACGCATCCGATTTTAAACTCTGAAAATTTGCAGTTGCATCCAAACGGTATTCTATATATTGTGTGCCAGGACCTGCCAAACATAATTCTGGATGCTGGGCATTGGCATATAAACTGGAATCGGGCGCACAATAAGGAGACAACACTGCCAGAAGGCCTACCAACAAAATAAAAATAAATCCTACTTTAGGCCAAAACTGACCCAACAACCGCTTTGTAAATTCAGAACCGGTTATCATGTTACCAAGACTGTTTTTTTAGGGTTTTTAATGCGCCTAATGCGAGGATAAAAATAACGGCTGCGTAAACAGGATACACCCATAAAATTCCAAAAGCCATCCATGGATTCACCTGAGTTGCGTTTTTATTTTTTAAACCGGGCAAAAACATGGTCCATTCGGTAAGCACTTTAATTATCAGAATTACATAAAAATAAAGAAATCCGTTATAAACCAAACTCATTAACGTAAAAAGTATCACAAAAAACGATGTTAGCATTACAAGACCTCCCACTATAATGTTCCACGGATTGGAATTGTATTTTGATTTGGAAGCCCATCGTATTTTTTGATTCCAAAACTCTGACCAGGTATCCGGAACAGCTGTTGAAATAACGGATTCGGGCATAGTGTCGTAACAAATAGTTGCCTTATGCTTGTATGCCGCATTTAACATAAAAACATCGTCACCCGATGCAATATGCAGGTGCGATTTAAATCCGTTAATGGCATTAAACAAATTGGTTTTGTATAGCATGTTGGTTCCTGAACATAAATAGGGTGTATTCCAACGAATGCCGTTTCGGGTTAAAAGGTCCAGTACCCGGTGTTCTGTAATTTGAAGGCAATTTATAAGTTTTATTGGACCGTTAGCATATTGCAGGGCACCGACAGATAACTCTGCATTTTGAGAAAGGGCAAATGCTACTCTGGATTTTAAAAACGTACTGCTGGTAGCATAACAATCGGCATCGGTGGTTAAAATCCATTCTGATTGAACCTGCTCTGCCATATGCTGCAAGTTTATTTTTTTTCCGCGGGGCAAGTTTTGTTCAAACCACCTTACCTGACATGGAAATCGGTTTTTCCAGGACTGTATAATTTGATCTGATGCATCGGTACTGCCATCGTTTGTAAAAAATAAACTCCATGATGTTTTTGGATACTCTTGTTTGCATAAAAACTCAAACAGTGCATTTAAATGGGGCGCGTCGTTGTTGCTTGAAATAAGAATGGTTAGGCTGGGCCATGTTTTTAGCTCATTGGATTTTGTTTCTTTCCAAAAAAAATCTGTAAGTAGGTTTAACCAAAAAAATAATATATAAGCCGATATACAAACCAAACCGCATATAATAAAAGCACTCACTGTTTTAAACTGCGTTTTATAAATCTATAATATCCCCATAGGCCGGGTAAAACTAAATTAATAAACCAAACAAGCGTTATAGTCAATCCAAAGGTTAAAGTGTTTTCTGAAGAACCTCCAAATACATAAAGTGCTGTTAGGGTACGAATGGCAGGTTCAAATACAGAAATCATGGGTATCGCGGAGGTAATTAAAAAATAGATGGGGAGTCCAAAAATAAGTTCTGAACATTTTACTTGAAGATGACAGGCCAGTGCTATTAAAATAAACTGTGTGCTAAATACAAAATACCGGATAACAGAACAGGATACGATGGGAATTAAATAGGCTGGGCTTAGCAACATAAGGTTTGGAATGGTTTTTTGATTTGGAAAAAACCGTTGAATTTTAACAACCAGCAAATGCTGGTATTTAATAATAAGTCCCATTGAGGTAAGGGTTATTGCAACTGCCAAAACTAAAAAGAGTTGAATGGTTTTTGATGGTTGCGACGAATTAATGAGCCAGGCTGTTATTCCAAAAATGAGGGTAATAAAAAATTGAATTTGACTGAGCAATCCATGTATAGCTGTTGCCGTGGCGCGGTAGTTTTTGTCTACGTAGGCAATTTTGCCTACAAACTCTGTTACACGGCCGGGCATAAAAAAGCCCGTAAACAAGCCGCTGCAAATACTTTGCAAGGCCTGATAAAATGTTAAAGAAATGTTTTGAGAGCAGGCATGTTTCCATTTCCAAGCCTCGAGCATCCAATTGACCGGCATTAAAATTAAAGCCAAAACTATAAAACCAAGGCTTTTAGGTTCATAAAGGTGTTCAACCAATTGACTCCATGCTTCAGCAGTACATTCCTTTGTTAATTTGAGCGCTATTTGATAAACAGCCATTAAGCCCAAAACTAGAGCTATAAATATCCATACGAATCGTTTACCTTTACGCATTAGCTTATTAAAAATACATTTTAATTGACTGCCAAAGATCGAATAGTGCTTGGAATTGACCCTGGAACCCTAATTATGGGATACGGAATTATTTCGGCTGCACCCCAAGCCAAGGTAATTACGGCCGGTATTTTAAAACTGGACTCTAAAACTGCTCAAACGATACGCCTGAAAAAAATATTTGATTGTCTCTGCGAACTCATTGCGCACTACCATCCGGATGAACTGGCAATTGAAGCTCCCTTTTTTGGAAAAAATGTGCAATCCATGTTAAAACTTGGCAGAGCCCAAGGGGTGGCAATTGCAGCTGCCCTGCAGCATGAAATTCCGGTAACAGAATATGCTCCCCGAAAAGTTAAACAGAGCATTACCGGTAATGGAAATGCCAGCAAAGAACAGGTTGCTGCCATGATTCAACAATTGCTGAATTACACCTCCCCTTCTTTTTTAGATTCCAGCGATGCCTTGGCGGTAGCGCTTTGTCACGTGTATCAAAATTCTACCGCCGGAAATACAAAGTCTTACAGTGGATGGAATGCCTTTTTAAAATCTAATCCGGAACGTTTAAAATAAATTCGGTCAGCGTGCTTTTAAACTGTTGCATTTGGCATATCCGATAATTTGATCGAAATAGGTTCCAAAGGGCCGGTAATAAACCAGGATGGTGTATTCGTTTTCGGTGTCCCAAAAAGATCCTTCTGTTGCGGCCAAAGATCCGTTTGATTCTGAAAATAAATAATTATAAAAACCCTGCTTTAGCATGACTTGTGCTTCGCAATGGCCTGAGTTTGAATTGTAGTAAAGCGGTATGCGGCTTTTTGGCTGGGCAGAGGTCCAGCTTCCGATTAAATATACCGGCTTTGACACCTCCTGAGGTTTATAGGAAAATTTGCAATTAACGTAATCGGCTTCCAGCACAGATGTTGCGTCAATGGCATCTCGGTTATATAATGTAAATGCACCGTTGATATCCGCGTAATATAAATACGGTTTAATGGCTCTGGACTCGTCGGGTATTAATTCTACCTGCATCAGTTGATTTTCATCCCGATTCATTTTTTTAACCTGCGGCGACTGAAAACGCAAACTTCTTAAATCGAGCGGTCGGTATTCGTTACCTCCTTCAAACATTAACTCTTTATTAAACTGAAAACTAAGCCTATTGCCTTGAACAAATTGAGGTTGTATATGTTCCGATACGTTGTCCCAGCGGTTGTTTTGAAACACTCTAATGTAAACATCCCTTTGCACATTGGCTACTGAAGACGCGTTTAAATCCATTGTTAACTCAAGTTGTTGACCGCCGGGCTTAGCATCTGAAACCGGTTGACGAATACTGCACTGGATGGATGCTTTAGAATCCACTACCATAAACCGTTTACTAAAAACCGGTTTTTCGGTATCTCCGTTTTCAAAAACAAAAAGCATGTAATTTCCACTCAGTTTAAAGCGCGTGTATTGTTGACTAAGCGATGATGGAAATTGTACTTTATAATGAGTAAATTTTTGATAGGTGCCAACCGAAAACGAATAGGTTATGATATTGAATTCAAAAAAACCCTCCAGGTATTCGCTCGATTTTAAATTACTGGGCGTCCAATCGGCATTGCAATGTAAAAACGTTAATGTGTAATTTTTATAGTCCCCGTCTAGATCATCAAAACTTAATTCTAATAAATCGTTTGCAGCTTGAAGTGAAATAACCGGTAACCCATAGGGCGTTTGAGGGTTAACCAGGAGCAGGGTTTTAATCTGAGGCCTGTAAATTGCCTCTTGACAGGGCCACTCTGATGCATAAAGAGACAAGGAAACCCCGGCCCAGACAAAGCATACGAGGTTAAAAATTCTCACAAATTTTAAGGATTGCGAAAACTGAATACCTGAATTTTTTGTTCCTCGCGCCGTATGATTCGCTTAATGTTTTTACGGTGCGTTAAAACGAGCAGAACTGCTACCGCACAAGAAAATAAAGACAATGCTGGGTTTGAATTGTGAAACCCAAAATGCAAGATTATGGGATAGGACAAACCGGCTATTATAGATGCCAAAGATACCATGCGTCCCAGCAACAATACCATTAGAAAAACTAAAATTGAAAATAAACAAGGCATCGGTTGCAAAGCCAATACAACCCCTAAAAGGGTTGCTACTCCTTTACCGCCCCTAAATTGCGCAAAAACCGGGAAAATATGCCCCAACAAAGCCGCTACCCCTGCCAATATTTGCAGAAATGGCAAATAAGCCTGCGCTGAAAGGGTATCGGACCAACTGAGGATGGCAACTGCAAGGTAGCCTTTTGCGGAATCTACAATTAATACCGGAATTCCGGCCTTTTTACCCAATACTCTAAACGTATTGGTGGCACCAGCATTGCCGCTTCCGAATTCTCGTACATCGGTATTATAAAACCAACGCCCAATCCAGACCGCCGTTGGAATAGAACCTAACAGATACGCCAGAACTAAAAAAGCCAAAAAATCCATTTAAACAAATATATCTAAAATTAAGATATATTGGTAATTTTTTTTGGTAAAATGTTGTTATTCAGGTGGTTAATAAGCTCCTTTTAAAAGTACTCCCTGTTCGATTTTCTTTAATGCAGCAATGTAGGCCCCCATTCGTAAACTGGATTGGTAGGTGTTTGCCGCAGTCCAAACCTGCTCAAAAGCTTCGCGCATTTTAAGATCGTGTTTGGAATTAACTTCTTCCTCCGTCCAATAATACCCTGCTTTGTTTTGAACCCATTCGAAATAACTTACGGTAACGCCGCCACTATTGGCTAAAATGTCGGGAACGCAAACAATTTTTTTTGAGTTTAATATTGGATCCGCTTCTGGTGTGGTTGGGCCGTTGGCGCCTTCTACAATTAATTTAGCTTTAATTTGAGCTGCATTGGTTTCGGTAATTACATTTTGTAAGGCTGCAGGCACAAGCACATCGCATTCCTGAATTAAAAGCTGGTCGGATGGAATTTCAGTGGCCCCGGTAAATCCTTTTAGCACTTTATTGTTTTGATTGACATAGGCTAATGCAGCAGTAATATCAATGCCCTTTGCATTGTAAAAAGAGGCTGTATGATCTCCAATTCCTACGATTGTAATTCCTTGTTCAGACAACAAACGGGCTGCATGCGAACCCACATTGCCAAAGCCTTGAACCACAGCCTTGGCTCCTTTAACCGGAATTCCCATTTTTTCCATGGCACAAAGGGTATTAATCATGACGCCTCTGCCGGTTGCGGCATCGCGTCCTAAAGAACCTCCAATAGCAATGGGTTTACCAGTGATAACTCCCGGAGCATCTTCTCCGTTAACTTTATTAAGTTCGTCTAAAATCCATGCCATTTCTCGTCCGCTGGTACCCATATCCGGAGCCGGAATATCTCGGTTAACCCCAAAAACATCTTTCATGGCTTTGGCATAGGCGCGCGTAATGCGCTCCAATTCACCTGCACTGTGTTTGCGAGGGTCTAATTTAATTCCACCTTTTGCACCACCGTAGGGTAAGTTTGCAACGGCACATTTAAAACTCATCCAAGCAGCCAGGGCCATAACTTCATCGGCATTAACATCCATGGCATAACGGATGCCGCCTTTGCTGGGTCCTAAATGCGTGCTGTGAACCGTTCGGTATCCCTCAAAAACCTGCACACTGCCATTATCCATCACAACGGGTAAACTAACCTTTACTTGACGTTGAGGGTTTCTTAGTATTTCTGCGACTTCGGTATTTAAATTCATAAGTTTCGCAGCAGTATCCAAGCGGGCCAAAACGGCTTCAAACATACTGTCGTGTTGAGAAGTTGATGACATAAATGTTTATTTTTTTACGGTCACAAAAATACATAAAATAATACCCCGATTGTATTTTAAAACATTTAGCGATTAACATTGTTCTACATTTGCAGCGAAATGTCTTGGACCGCCATTTGTTCGGTATTTGTGTTGACCGCAATTTTACCTGGTAAAGCTGGAATACCCGCGGCTTTGGTCTTGTTTCATCAACAATTGGGTTGGGTTATGTTGTATTGCGGAATTGCAGGTTGCTTTGGAAGTATAATTTTTACATACCTCAGCTCTTGGATTTTAAATGCGCTTAAATCCCGTTTTGCAAACCAACGTAAAGGTATTTACATACGAAACTATTTACGACGGATTATTAAAATTAAAAATCAGTTTGGATTACACGGACTCACGCTTATTAGTCCCATTTTTTTGTCCATTCCCTTAGGTGCTTTTATTGCAAAAAAATTTTACAAAAACAATTTTAAAATTGTATTGTACATGAGCGTATCCATCGTTTTATGGTCTGCTGTATACAGCATTGTGTTTAAATTTTCAAACCTTTTACTGGATACGCTGTTACACTAAATTCAATGAAAAATTTTATTCTGGTTTGGTTTTTTTTAAGCAGCATCTCGGTAGATTCGCAAAATACTGTTGAATGCAAGGGCAAAATTTCTGACCTTGAAACCGGCGAACCTGTTATTGGAGCCCTGGTAACGGTTAAACCACTTAATACCGGAACAACCACCGATGCTGAAGGTCGGTATTCGATTGTATTACCCTCCGGTAATTACTCGCTTCAGATTGGATTTTTGGGATACCGCACGGCAACCTTAGCAATTAGTTTAAAAAAAAACAGCAACTACAATGTTTCGTTGGCGCCCCAGCTCAATGAACTCGAAGAAGTATTAATTGAGGACCAAAATCCTGCGCGGCAAATTAAAAGTACCGAAATGTCGGTTGCCAAACTGGAAATACAACAAATTCAAAAAATTCCTGCGCTCCTGGGCGAAGTGGACATTGTAAGAGCACTTCAGTTGCTCCCCGGAATCAGCACTGTGGGAGAGGGAGCCTCCGGTTTAAATGTACGGGGGGGCAATTCCGATCAAAACTTAATTTTACTGGACGATGCACCGGTATACAATTCTTCTCACCTATTTGGTTTTTTTTCAATTTTTAATCCGGATGCTGTTAAAGAAGTAAAGTTGTTTAAAGGCGGTATTCCTGCAGCCTATGGCGGAAGGGCCTCCTCATTAATTGACGTTAAATTAAAAGAAAGCAACGCTAAACGTCCTCTTGTAAACGGGGGCATAGGCACTGTTTTCAGCCGGTTAAGCGTAGAAGCCCCTTTGGTTAAAGATCAAGCTGGTATTGTTCTTGCCCTGCGACGCAGCTATTTGGATGCCTTGGTAAAACCCTTTGTGCCCGAAACCAATGCATTAAAAAATACCACTTTTTATTTTTATGATTTTACTGCCAAAGCCCACTGGAAAATTAATCCTAAAAACAACCTGGCACTAAGCGGATACTGGGGACGCGATGTGTTTGGCGCCTCCGTGTTTAGTTTTGATTGGGGAAATAAAACCCTCAGCCTTCGTTGGAATCATGTTATAAACAACCAATGGGTTTGGCGTACAACGGCATTTTACAGCGATTACAACTACCTGTTGCAGTTCGGCCGATCTTCTGACGACCAATCGTTTAAGTGGAACAGTTTAATAACCAATTACAGTTGCAAATCCGAATGGTCGTATGTTAAAAACGACTCCAACGTACTCAGAATGGGGGTCCAATCCATGCTTTACGATTTTTTACCCTACGATGCCGTAGGCAACTTTGGATCAAACGCTGTTTACTACAAATCAAACTCTAAGTATGGCTTGGAACATTCGGTGTTTGTTAGCAAAGAACACGCTCTGAGCAATCGAATTAAAATGGAACTGGGATTGCGAATTAATTTATTTCAATACGTAGGCAAAGGAACGGCCTATACATTCCGAGATACCCTTCCCAATACCATCCGACCTTTAGAAGCAGAAACGCCCTACTCCGCGGGTTCGGTTATTGCGCAATATATCATTCCCGAACCCCGAATGAGTTTTAATTACCTGATCAGCGAACGACAGTCTCTTAAATGCAGTTACAACCGAATGTCGCAGTTTATACAATTGATTAACAACACTGCTTCGAGTTCGCCGCTAGACATATACACCATGGCAAGTAATAATTTAAAACCATTGGTTTGCGATCAGGGCGCCCTTGGGTATTTTCATAATTTTAAAAATCAAACCATTGAAACCTCCGTTGAAATTTATTACAAGTATTTTCAAAACCAAATAGACTATATAGACAATGCTGATTTATTTATCAATCCAACCGTTGAAAGCCAACTCATTCAAGGCTTGGGTCGAGCCTATGGAACCGAATGGTATGTTAAAAAAAACAAAGGTGCCTGGCAGGGATGGATCAGCTATACCCTCAGCAAAACCGAACGCCTGATGCGCGGCATCAGTAATGACCATTGGTTTTTGAGCCGCTACGACCGTACGCACATGCTAAATATTAATTCCAGTTATGATTTTACCAAGCGCATCAGTGCCTCTGCCACTTTTGTGTTTTACAGCGGAGTTCCCGCAACCTTTCCAAACGCTAAAATTGAAATTCAAAACTATGTAATTCCTTATAATACCGATAACATTCGAAACAATTACCGCATTACACCCTACCATCGTCTGGATTTAGGATTTACCTACCACTTTAAAAAAAACGAGTACCGCCGCTACAAACAACATATTGTTGTAAGTGCCTACAATGCGTATAACCGGCGAAACGCCTTTAGTATTTTTTTCCAGGCCAAAGAAAATGAACCTCAACAAACGGAGGCCATTCGATTTTCAGTTGTTGGATCTATTGTGCCGGCCATAACCTATAATTTCAGTTTTTAACTATGAAACGACTAGCCTGCATTGTAATGATTTGGTTGGGTTTTTCCTGCGAGGACCCAGTACAGGTAAAACTCGACGAAGGATCAACACTTTTGGTAGTAGACGCATTTTTAAACAACACCACTGCAACTCAAACCATTCGTTTAAAATACAGCAGTCCGTACTTTTCAAATCAGCCCAATTCTGTGCCGGCCGATGCCAAGGTTAAAATTATTCATGTACGTTCTGGTCAAGTTTATGATTTTAAATACCAATCCAATGGCGCATATGAATTTGAGCCAACCGAACTTGTTGGGTTTAATGCAATGAACGATGTGTACACCCTTCAAATAGAACTTGCAGGCAAGGTGTATTTGGCCGAAACATCTCTAAGCCGCAGTGCGGGCATCGACAGTATTGGTTTTTCAAAAATTCCGCCATCGTTTTCTCAGCCCACGGTTAATGGAGTACGGTATGCGTGTCGCCTTTGGGCTAAAGATTCTACGGGCAAAACCAATGATTACTACTGGATTAAAACCTTGCGAAACGACACGTTATTTCAGGATGTTTCCGACCTTAACCTGAGCATTGATGGTACTAACGGCGAAGTGCCTTTGTCCGAAGGTCCTCCAAATGCATTCACGCCCCCGAGTGTGTTTTTAGCATTTAAAAGCTATTTGCCCAAAGACCGTTGCCGGGTAGAAATCCATTCCATTTCTAAAAACTGTTATTTGTTTTTATTGCAGGCCCGAAATCAAATTAGCAACGGAGGCCTTTTTGCTCAAACACCCGAAAATGTTCGCACCAACCTAGTCACGCCAAAGGGAGCCGTCTATAAGGCTGTGGGATGGTTTAATATAGCAGCAATCAGCACGGCCAGTATACAAATTCCCTAAAGTTCAAATTTTACAGACTCTTTTAAATACTCGTCCGGATTATGATTTGAGGCCACCACTACAAGTCTGTTTTTTGAAAACCGAGTTAACATGTTTGAATACCATTCCTTACCCTGTTGATCCAAATGACTTAAGGGTTCGTCTAAACAGAGCACCGGAGTGTCCGAACAAAGAGCCAGTGCCAGTTTTAAACGCTGTTTCATTCCGCTGGACAATTGACCCACACTTTTAGAAAAATGCGATTGGAGTTGTGCCAATTCCAAAACCTGCTGGACCTTGAGTTCGTTTACACAAGGTTTAAACCTGAAATAAAAAACAGCTTGCTCCAAAACTGTGAGCGACTCATCGAGGGTTAACTGAGGCGTACAATAGGCCATGAGTTTTACCAGGTCTTCGGGCAAGAGCATCTGTTGGTTGTGCGTCCACCGAATTTGACCTAAACTGGGTCTTATAAAGCCGCAAAGCATTAACAATAGGGTAGATTTTCCAGAACCGTTGGAGCCGGTTATAACATACGAACCGGGTTGTTTAAATTCGGCAGAGAATCCTTTTACTGCCCAGGATTCTAGAAACCGCTTGCTGATATGTTCGAGTGAAATTTGGACCATTACGGCCTAAGTGGAGAATATCGGAGTCGAACCGATGACCTCTACCATGCCATGGTAGCGCTCTAGCCAGCTGAGCTAATCCCCCTTGAGTGGGCAAAGATACTAATTACTTGTTTTATAAAACGGAAACTTTACGACTTTTGCCTTTACCGGCTGATTTCGAATAACAACAAAACAAATATTGCCTTCGGTGGCCTGTTGGCTATTGATGTACCCCATTCCGATGGCTTTTTGCAAACTGGGAGATTGGGTTCCTGAAGTAACTTCACCTATACGATTGCCTTGCGAATCCACAATTTCATATCCATGGCGGGGAATGCCACGTTCCATCATTTCAATTCCAACCAGTTTTTGTTGCAAACCCGCCTTCTTTTGATTTTTAAGAATTTCAGATGCCACAAATTCTTTTGAAAATTTAGTAATCCATCCCAAACCGGCTTGTAGTGGAGAAGTGCTGTCGTTTATGTCGTTGCCATACAAACAAAAACCCATTTCCAAACGCAGGGTGTCCCGGGCTCCAAGCCCAATGGGCTGTATGCCAAAAGGTTTTCCTTCTGTAAACAAAGCATCCCATAATGGTTTTGCGTGTTTAACATCTACGTATAATTCAAAACCTCCCGCACCGGTATAGCCTGTATGGCTTATTAATACATTTTCGATGCCCGCCACATTGCCTTTGGAAAAATGATAGTAGGGAATTTCGTTAAGCGCAATCGGGGTTAATCCCTGAATAAGTTCTTTGGCTTTGGGACCTTGAACTGCTAAAAGGGCGGTACGGTCTGAAATATCTTCCATGGTGGCTTTCCAGCGGTTTTGCGAAACTATCCAGTCCCAGTCTTTTTGAATATTACCGGCATTAACCACCAGCATATAGGTTTCGGCATCTAAACAATAAACGATCAGATCGTCTACAATACCTCCTTGCGCATTTGGCATACAGGAATACTGAGCTTTTCCGGGTGTTAAAACCGAAGCATCGTTGCTGCAAACCCACTGAATTAATTGAATTGCTTCTGGTCCGCGGACAATAAACTCACCCATGTGGCTAACATCAAATACTCCTACCCCATTACGAACACAAAGGTGTTCCTCATTAAGTCCTTTATAAGATACCGGCATTTCAAATCCTGCAAAGGGTACCATTTTAGCACCCAAAGCAGAATGGGTTGTATTTAATACAGTTGTTTTCATGTTTATAAACGCTCTATAACCATTGCGCTTGCGCCGCCGCCGCCATTACAAATAGCTGCAGCGCCGTAACGGGCTTGTTTTTGATGTAATACTTGCAAGAGGGTCACTAAAATTCGGGCCCCGCTGGCTCCCAAAGGATGGCCAAGCGAAACAGCACCGCCGTTTACATTTACCCGGTCGGGATTTAAATTCATTTTTTTTATGTTGGCAATTCCAACCACACTAAAGGCTTCGTTGAGTTCAAAATAATCGATTTGATCCAATGCCAAGCCGGCTTTTTTTACAGCTTTTGGCAAGGCAATGCTGGGGGTGGTGGTAAACCATTCCGGTGCCTGTTCGGCATCGGCGTATGAAACAATGCGTGCCAGAGGTTTTAATCCAAGTTTTTCAACTTTTTCTTTACTCATTAAAATTAAAACCGCGGCCCCATCGTTCATGGTGCTGGCATTGGCAGCTGTTATGGTTCCGTCTTTTTGAAATACAGGTTTTAACGTTGGTATTTTTTCAAATTGTACCGATTGGTATTCTTCGTCGGTAGAAACAAGGTTTTCTCCTTTTTTGGAGGGTACGCGAACCGGAACAATTTCCTCGGTAAACCGGCCCTGCGCCCAAGCCTCGGCCGAACGTTTGTAGGATTGAATGGCAAATGCATCCTGTTCTTCTCGGGTAATGTTGTATTCCTTGGCGCATAATTCTGCACACTGGCCCATTGGAACCTGTCCGTACACATCGGTTAATCCGTCCTTAGCCAAACCATCGACCGTTTGCTGATGCCCGTATTTTGCTCCCCAACGAACACTGGGTAAATAATACGGTACCTGGCTCATATTTTCCATTCCACCGGCAATAACCACATCCGAATCTCCCAACATAATAGACTGCATGGCCATGGCTACGGCTTTCATGCCGCTGGCACAAACTTTATTAACCGTTGTGCAGGCTACGGTATCGGGTAATCCAGAAAATTTTGCAGCCTGACGGGCCGGCGCCTGCCCTAAATTGGCCTGTAACACAGATCCCATCACCAGCTCCTGCACCTCGTGCTCGGGCAGTTTAATTTTATCAAGGGCGCCTTTAATTGCAGCGGCCCCTAATTGCGGAGCTGAAATTCCAGATAACGATCCGCCAAAGGATCCCATTGGGGTTCTTACTGCGGATACAACATAAACCTCTTTCATAGCATTTTAATTTTTGCCAAAATTACCAATAAATAAATTGGTTCCAGCCATGGACACTTTCTTATATTTGATTGTGCAGGGACGTATTATTAAATCTACCGGTCAACACTACTGGATTTTATCTTCCGGAAGCATCTACCAAGGGGTTTTACGCGGTTCCATCCGGCTGGAGGGAAGAAAAACAACCAATCCGTTAGCCGTTGGCGATTTGGTGAATTTTAAACTTCATCCCACAGATGAGGCCATAATAACGGATATTTTACCCCGTTCCAATTATTTGATTCGTAAATCGGTTAATCTGAGTAAACAGACCCATATTTTAGCCAGTAATATGGATTTGGCCGTTTTAGTGGCCTCCTGGAAAATGCCTAAAACCAGCAACGGTTTTTTAGACCGATTTTTAATTACCTGTGAAGCTTATCACATTCCAAGTTTACTGGTATTTAATAAAATTGATTTGCTTAACGAGGCTGAAACCGCAGGGCTTGAAAATTGGATGCAGGACTATCTGCGTATTGGCTACCAGGCGATTGCAATTTCTGCACACAACCCTGAGCAGATTACAACGCACCTGCAACCCTGGTTAAATTTAAAACTTTCTGTTTTTACAGGACACTCGGGGGCCGGAAAAACAACCCTGCTAAACCGATTGTGTCCTGAATTGCAATTAAAAACCAATGCCATTTCTGAGCAACATAAAAAAGGCAAGCACACCACCACCTTTGCAGAATTACACGAATGGCGTCCTCAAAGTTACATCGTTGATACACCGGGAATTCAGGAATGGGGACTCATGGAAATTCAGGCCAATGACCTGCATCGGTATTTTCCGGAATTTAAACCCTATGGTTCAAGCTGTAAATTTTCTTCGTGCACCCACAGCCATGAACCCGAATGTGCCATTCGTTTGGCTTATCAGGCAAAAAACCCTCTGTTGTGGCGCTATCCGGCATACTTAAACATGTTGGAAAGCGATGAATTTAATTGGAAACCCTGGGAGCGGTAACTGGATTGATTACATTTAGTACTGTAATTTTTTTTTGTAACTTAAATAAGTAATTACGTTGTTTTTCGAAATATACAGTTTTACGCTTTACACATTGAGTGTATATAATATTTGACGCATTGAAGG
>CAWUNH010000001.1:0-22362 GCA_963923435.1 uncultured bacterium | reverse complement strand
CCTAATATATATCCCAAAGGATAAATGGCCCATCCTACTAATACATGGCCATCGTTCCAATAAAGAACGTAAAAGCGACATAATTGTCACTGGCGATTTTTAAATGTTCCATAAGTTTTGTTTTAAGGTTTATAATAGATAAACCCGCAGAATTTTATTTTGTTTAATTAAATTAATAAATAGTTAAACAAAAAAATTAAAGTACTGAAAATCAAAAAGTTATTTTTTATTCAAGTTTAGATTCCAGCTGCTTATAATGATCGCTACCGGGATTACGAAACGTATAATAGGCTTTTTTAAACAGCCAACCGGATTCATCAAACAAGGTAATAAAGACGGTTTTTTCGGTTCCGGGCACAAAGTCGGTAGAATAAAGAATCAAACTCGAGCTGGTGGCATCGGGTTTTTGATTCCAGTAAAGGCTCGAGGGAAAGGTGTTTAGTAATTTTCCATTAACAAACAATTGAAATTGCTGAATGCTGTCTTTTTTCATGTCATCTGAAAAATCTTTAAGCCAAAATAAAGTAAGCTGCGCACTGTATTTACAGGTGCCATTATCAGCAGTGGAGGTTTCCGAAAAATTATCAGCTTTGGAATCGGTGCAGCCTTTTTTTACACAAGAATAGGCTGTAATTAAAACAAATGCAGCAATTTCTATACGTAAACGCATGTATTAAATGTAATTATTTTCAGGAAATTACACCCAATGATTTTCCTACTTTTTGAAACGCTTGAATCGCTTTGTCCAAATGTGCCTGTTCGTGCGCTGCGCTAAGCTGTACCCGTATTCGGGCTTTATCTTTGGGCACTACCGGGTAGAAAAAACCGATGGCATAAATTCCCTCCTCCAACAAGTCTTTTGCAAATTGCTGGGCTAATTTTGCATCGTACAGCATAATGGGTACAATGGCACTTTCTCCGTCTTTAATATCAAAGCCTGCAGCTTTAATTGCAGTTTTAAAATAGTGAATGTTCCAATCTAATTTATCGCGCAATGCAGTCGTTTTTGACAAAAGATCAAAAACGGCTAAACTGGCACCAACAATGCTGGGCGCCAGCGAATTGCTAAATAAATAGGGCCGCGAACGTTGGCGTAACAATTCTATAATTTCTTTACGGCCGCTGGTAAAACCACCCATTGCTCCGCCCAGGGCTTTACCCAGGGTTCCTGTAATAATATCAACCCGGCCCATAACGTTTTTGGCTTCTATGGTACCTCTGCCGGTTTTACCAATAAATCCGGTGGCATGACATTCATCAACCATAACAAGGGCCTTATAACGATCGGCCAAATCGCAAATAGCATCTAAGGGCGCAACAAATCCATCCATGCTAAATACCCCATCGGTTACAATCAAACGGTGTCTTAAATGCATGGAGTTTTTTAGCTGCGTTTCCAAATCTTGCATATCGCAATTTTTATATCGAAACCGCTGTGCTTTACATAGTCTAACCCCATCTATTATACTGGCATGATTTAATTCATCACTAATAATTGCATCTTGCTCATCCAGCAGGGGTTCAAAAACACCCCCATTGGCATCAAAGGCTGCAGCATATAAAATGGTATCCTCGGTTTTCAAAAATTTTGAAATAGCCTGTTCTAAAGATTTATGAAGGTCTTGGGTGCCGCAAATAAAGCGCACACTGCTCATTCCAAACCCATGCGTATCCAATGCCGATTTGGCACCGGCAATAACTTCGGGATGGCTGGACAGCCCCAAATAATTATTTGCACAAAACACAATTACCTCTCGACCATTAACTTTAACAACAGCATCCATTGGACTGTTAATAATGCGTTCTTGTTTATACAAGCCCTGTTGATCGATGTCTTTTAAAATGTTTTTTAGATGAGATTGCAAAGTGCCGTACATAGGTTTAGTTTTTTTGTTTTATAAAGGTAATATCTCCCATTGGAAATGTATCGAAATATTGTTTGCAGCGCAATTCGGCTTTTAATGTATCCGAATGGTTGCCTGGTTTAATCCACAATTCAATAATTTTAGAAGGCAGGGGATCGGTCTTAAAAATTCTGGACACTGTACCGCATTTAATAATGTGTGAAATTCCTGTAACCGAATGGGGTAAGCCAATGTTTGCATTAATTTGCCTGGTATGAAAAGGGGCCATTCCAATGTGTCCCTGAATGTTTGTGCCCGAGTCCATTTTTATGATTATACGGGCAGTATCGGTTGTAAATCGAAATCCAGAACCTTCAGGATTTTTATCTCGAACGGTAATTTTAGAATGGCAGGCCACCCAAATTCCGCAAAATTCTTTGGGGATTGTTTTTTGAACACTCTGACAGGATTCTATAGCAGCGCAAGCGAGTAAACCCAAAATCAGACTATAGTTCATTGGAATTAAAATATAGATTTAAACATGCTTGTAATTCGGTTGGCTTTTGAACACCCAGCAGGATTTTAGATCCTTTTTTAGTTATGATTTGAAGACCGTGGGGTCCGTGCATGTTATAAACCAGTCCGTATTTTCGAGAAATATGATACCCAAATCCAAGAAATGAATAGGTTATTAATTCGATACGGTCAATTTCAGCCCAGGACAATAAATGAAGGTCGGGCATGGGCACATTAAAGCCGTAGGCAACACCTTTAGAATTAACGATTACAGACAATTTTAAACACTTAATTACCATCCATACAAAAACAAAGGACAAAACACCAAAAATTATACACCAAAGGCTGGAAAGCGGGTGGTTCCCAACCGGAATACCCCAAAAAACCTGAATGCAGGCCACCGTAAAAAACAATACCGGCAGGCTAAAACCCAATAGAATTTGCCACCAAGCCTTGACATATTGATGGTCCGTGTATTCAGTGAGCATCGTTTAATAGCGCAGGCAAGGCGTTTTCATACAGGGTTTGAAAATGATTTAAATTCGGGTATACCGTTCCATTTACCACCACTTCGGTGGAATTTAAAACCCTACCAAGCTCTCTGCATGGAACAGCAAACGATGCCGCCAGCGATTTTACCGCTTCAAGCGATTCCGGTGATACCGATACAATGCAGCGACCTTGCGATTCTCCAAACAAAAGGGCATCCAATCGATAATTTTGGGGAAGTTCTATGTTAAATCCTTTTTGGCCGGCAAAGGAGCTTTCCATTAAGGCCATAAACAAGCCCCCATCACTAAGATCCTGCGCCGATTGCAAGAGTGCTTTTCGAATAAGCGCATGAAGGGCTTGGTGCAGGGCATGCTCTTCGTTTAAATTAAAATAGGGGGCCGGACTTTCTTTAATTCCTAAATAAGAATAGAGGTATTCCGAACAGGCTATATCATTAACCATGGTTCCCAGTAGCAGTATATGGTCTCCGCTTTTTTGAAATGCAATTCCGGTGTGTAAGGCATCGTTTTCAATGAGTCCAATCATGCCTATGGTTGGGGTTGGAAACACCGGACCTTCATAACTGGATTGATTGTAAAAACTAACATTTCCGCCTGTTACCGGCGTTTGCAAAGCGGTGCAGGCCTTAGCCATTCCCTTAATGGAACTCACAAATTGCCAGTATACCTCCGGGTTATAAGGATTGCCAAAATTAAGGCAATTGGTAACAGCACTTGCCTGACCTCCGCTGCAGGCAATGTTGCGTGCGGCCTCGCAGACGGCAATGGCACATCCGGTTTCAGGATCTGCATGAACATAGCGGCTGTTGCAGTCTACCGAAAGTGCCAAAGATTTGCTTGAGTTTTTTACGCGCACTACCGATGCGGCAGACGCTTTATTGGTGGTCTTGTTCACGGTTCCCACCATGCTGTCGTAGTGTTCGTATACCCAACGCTTACTGGCCAAATTCGGATGACCCGATAAATGCTCCATAATGGGCAGCAAATCGGCTGGCTCCGCCACCTCATTGATATTAAATTTTTGAAACCGTTTAAAGTACTCGGGTTCACGGTATTCGCGCTCGTATACCGGGGCACCACCACCCAGTACCAATACACTGGCGGGCACATCGGCGACCAGTTCATCGTACATGAAATACTTTAGCCGGTCTCCCTCAGTAACCACTCCAATTTGAGCACAATGCAAATCCCATTTCTCAAAAATACGTTCCACTTCCGATTCGCGCCCTTTTTGAACGACAACCAACATTCGTTCCTGAGACTCCGAAAGCAATATTTCAAATGGATGCATACCATTCTGGCGGGTAGGTACACGATGCAGCCAAACTTCCATGCCATGCTTTCCTTTGGCACTCATTTCAGAGGTGGAACAGGTAATACCAGCGGCCCCCATATCCTGCATGCCAATAACGGCTCCGGTTTTAATAATTTCCAAACTGGCCTCGAGTAGTAATTTTTCCTGAAAGGGATCGCCCACCTGTACAGCCGGTAAATCTTTGGCCGATTCTTCGGTAATGTCTTTGCTTGCAAAGGAGGCTCCGGCAATACCGTCTTTACCAGTGGCAGAGCCTACAATAAATACCGGATTTCCAACTCCATAGGAGATGGCACTCACGGTTTCTCCTTTTTTTACCAGGCCAACGCTCATGGCATTAACCAGGGGATTAATTTGAAAGCTTGAATCAAAAAAAACTTCTCCTCCAACCGTAGGAATACCAAAGGCATTGCCGTAATCTCCAATTCCTTTAACAACGCCTTTAATTAACCATTGGGTTTTGGGATGCCGGGGATCTCCGAACCTTAAGGAGTTCAGTTGAGCAATGGGTCGGGCCCCCATGGTAAATATATCCCGGTTAATTCCGCCTACTCCCGTTGCAGCTCCCTGATAGGGCTCCAATGCACTGGGATGATTATGAGACTCAATTTTAAAGGCACAACCCAGTCCTTCGCCAATATCTACCAAACCTGCGTTTTCTTCTCCGGCTTTGGCGAGCATGTGGGGTCCGTCTTTAGGGAGTGTTTTTAACCATAAAATGGAATTTTTGTACGAACAATGTTCGCTCCACATAACAGAAAAAACAGAAAGTTCTGTAAAATTGGGAGTACGTCCCAAAATATTTTTAATACGCTCAAATTCTTCGGGTAGCAGTCCCAAGTTTTGGGCATCTTTTACATCGGCTAATTGCTGCGAATACATCATCTTACTCATAATACAAAGGTAAAATACCCGTTAAACCGAGGTTTATTTTTTTTCATCTTTTATCAATAACAAAAAAATACACATTGGTAATATTACTTACTTTTATAAAAGCATGTTGCAATTTCGTTTACTGTTTTTTACGATTTTAATATCCGCTGGGGTTTTTGCTCAAAAGTTCGAGGCTTTTTCTACAGATACCCTAAAATTTATAGAAGAATGGGAGCCCTATTTAATTCAGGAATCCCCCGATAAACAATCGGCTTCCGAGCGGCTTAAGGTTTTTAAAGCATTTTGGCTGGAGGGTCAACTGGGAACCGATTATAAAGACTGGTTTATGGAAACGGTTAATGCCATGCGAAGTTCAAAAATTCGGGCCTATCCAAGCATGCTGCTAATGGCCGAAGCGCTCGAAGCATTTACGGAGTCTACCGAACCGTTTTCGCAGGAGCAGTGGGTTTCCTGGAGTACAACGGTTCAGAGTTTAATTAAAAAAAAACAGGTCCGTTTACTTTCAGATTTTTTAGAGCATTCGGTGTTGCTATTTAAAAATGGAATTATTCATGCCGAGGGTGCATTTGCTTATAAAATATACGGCCACCGGTTTTTATTTGCCTGTGATTCGTTTCCAAGTATTCGTATTACTCAAAGTGCAATTACCGGATTTAATAAAACAGAAGACAGTGTAAGGGTTCAACAAGCAGATGTTATTTTTTATCCTCATTCCACAAAATTTTACGGAAGCCGCGGTATATTATCGTGGCACAAAAGCGGAAATGCAACCGCAAAAGCAGAACTCTACCGATTTACATGGGATGCACATTCGGGTAATTTAGTGGCCGATTCGGCTTTTTTTCAAGGCAACCGTTACGTCCAATCCCGACAGCCGGGACGGGTAACGGATAAAATGGTTCATGAAACGCAGGCCATTACCTATCCCCGTTTTGAAAGTAACAGTAAACGGGTGGTTTTAAAAAACATTTATCCCGACGTAGATTTTGAAGGAGGTTTTTCAATTCGGGGCGACAACTTTATTGGATTTGGCAACAGCCAGCAACCCGGTTCAATTATTTTAAAACGGGATCAAAAATCATTTCTTCGGGTGATTTCAAAAAATTTCAGCATGAACTCAAATGCCATCATGTCGGCTTTTGCCGCTGTTCGGATTTATCTGGACAATGACAGCATTTACCATCCAGCCGTAAAATTTACCTATTTGTTAAACCAAAAAAAGGCTTCTATTTTTCGAGGTGACGACGGATTGCAAAAAAGTCCCTTTCAAAACACCTTTCATAAATTGGCCATGTACGTTGAACAAATCGAGTGGAACAAACATTCCGATACCCTGGCATTTAATTTTTTAACCCGTAAAACAGAAACGGAAGCCTTTTTTGAGTCGAGTGATTTTTTTAGTAAGGAACGTTCCGAATACCTCAAATTTGGAGAACAGGTTTCTCCGATCATTCAACTTCATAAATTGTATTTACAGCTCAATAAATCGGAGCTTATTCCCATGAATGCGCTCAGCCGGCAAATGTTATCCCTCCCTCAGGATTTGCGACCGCTTTTAATCAAATTGGCCATTTCCGGTTTAATCGATTACAATGTAGATACCGATGAAATTCGAATAAAACAAAAATTACTCGACATTGTAGAAGTGCTAAATAAAAAACGCGATTGGGATAACATCACCATTCATTCAGTGGCGCCCGGAATGGACAATGCAAGAATGGATCTTAAAAGCAGGGATTTAAGTATTGTTGGGGTAAAATTTTTAGTACTCAGTGATACGCAGCGCGTTTTTGTATTTCCCAAACGAGGAGAGCTCATTCTGCGCAAAAACAGGGACATGCAGTTTGACGGCGTGGTATCTTCGGGAAAATTTGAGTTTATAGGCAGGGCCTTTCAGTTTTCTTACCAGGATTTTAAAATGGGAATGCAAAATTTAGATTCCATTCGCATTTTTGTTGAAAAACAAACGGCTTCCAATTCCTTTTCCAAACTTCAAACCCTGATAGAAAAATGCAGCGGAGAACTCCGTATAGATGGTCCAGCCAATAAATCCGGTAAACTTCAGGCAGAGGGCTTTCCGGTATTTAAAAGCCATTCAGAAAGTTTTGCGTATTACGACAGTAAAAAAACCTATCGGGGCGTGTACGATCGCAGTAAGGTCTTTTTTAAACTCGATCCTTTTATTATTCAAAACCTGGATAATTTTAAAAATGAAAAAATCCTGTTTTCAGGTTCTTTTCACTCCGGGGGCATTATGCCTACATTTAAAGATACACTTCGGATTATGCCGGATTTATCCTTAGGTTTTATAAAACAAACACCGCCCGGAGGCTATCCATTATATGGGGGTAAGGCCAATTTTGAAAAAGAATTGCGTTTGAGCAATAGCGGTTTAACGGGTAACGGATTGTTTACATTTAGCCAAAGTAAATCCAATGTAAAAAACTTTTTGTTTTTTCCCGACAGCGCCGCAGGCTATGCGCTAACCTTTGACGTCAACGAATCTAAACAACCGGAATTTCCAGTAGTTCATGGAGATACGGTTAAACTTCGCTATGGCTCTGCCGAAAACAGGTTGTCTGCCTACCATCAAAAAACACCTTTTAAAGCCTACAAGGAAAATGTTAAAATGTTCGGCCGTTTGGATTTAACCATGCAGCAACTTTCCGGCGACGGAAAAGTTTCTTTTGTAAGTGCAGATTTATTATCCAAACGGTTTAATTTTTTAAGACGCACCTTTAATTCCGATACTGCAAATTTTCAATTAAAGGCAGTGGATGAAGAGGGACTCAGTTTTAGCACGGTTAATTTAAAATCTAAAATTGATTTCGATCAAATGGTTGGTGAATTTATTAATAACGGAAAGGGCTCATTTGTGAGGTTTGATAAAAATCAATACATCGCCAGCATGGACCGGTTTAAATGGTCTATTGATAAAGACGAGCTCGAATTGGGCGACAGTAAAAAACGAACCCTTACGCCGGAAGAAGAGGAGGCCGGAGTTAATTTAGAAGGCCCGGAATTTATCAGCGTACATCCCAAACAAGATTCCTTACGGTTTTTTGCGCCCGGTGCCAAATACCAAATTCGCAAATACATTATCAATTGCGTTAACGTTCCTTATATCGACGTTGCAGATGCCCGATTAATTCCACAAAACGGAGATGTTACCATTTATAAAAATGCCAAATTAGATACGCTCGAAAATGCGAGCATCATCGCCAACACCGTTACCAAATACCATAAAATTTCACATGTAAAAGCCGAGATTTTTGGACGCCGAGATTATTTAGCTTCCGGAGATTATCAATACATAGACGAAAATAAAAAGCCCTATCAAATCCATTTTGCCAAAATAAAACCCGACACCTCCGGTCAAACCCTCTCTGAGGGTGAAATTCCCGAACGGGCGCAGTTTAAATTCAACGATTATTTCAGTTTTGCCGGCAAAGTAGTGCTGTTTGCGGCACAACCTTATTTAACCTTTATAGGAGGCACAAAAATTGTACACCAATGCAAGGATCTGCCCAAATCGTATTTAAAATTTGAAGGAGAAATAAATCCTAACAACATTCAAATTCCCTTGCCTAAAACAGCCTTCGACATGAATGGATCCCCTGTGGGAACCGGGTTTTATTTTGAACCCGATTCGGGACGTTTAAAACAAACCTTTGTAAGTTTAATGGAAGAAGGCTCCCGTCAGTCCTTGTTTGCCGGAGAAGGACGCATGGTGTACGAACGCAAAACCAAATCCTATCAAATTGCCAGTGCCGAAAAATTACAGGAGCGAAACATGCCGGGTACTTTTATCGAACTTAATACTAAAACCTGCCGTTTAAATGGAGAAGGCTTATGGGATTTAAGCCAAAGCTTAGGACAGGTTAAACTAAACTCCTATGGTATATTTAAATCCAATCCCAGTAAAGACAGTATATCCATGCAGTCCCTGATGGTGCTGGATTTTTTCTTTGACAACGGCTTGTTAAAGAAAATGTTTAAAGATATTGAAGCTAAAATGCCAGCCATGAAACCCTCTTCCACCGATGCCGAATTATTTACACGGAGTTTAAACGATTTGTTGGGCAAGGAGCGGGCCGACAAAGCCTTATCGGATTTAAGTTTGTATGGAAACTATAAAAAGTTTCCGGAAGAACTCAATAAAAGTTTGGTTTTAAGCGATGTAAACCTCCGTTTTTCTCCCGAAGCACAGGCATTTGCCAGCAATGGAATGTTCAGTTTGGCCAATATTTTAAAAAACGAAGTGTTTCGCTACGTAAAGGGGATAGTTACCATTCGAAAACTTAAAACCGGTGATTTACTGGACGTATATATTGAGCCCGATGCCACTACATGGTATTATTTTACATACTCTAAGGGAGTTTTACTGGCGGTTAGCAGCAACTCGGAATTTAACAGCGAATTGGATCAAATGAAAGCTAAAAACAAAAAATTGTCCAATACAGAGGGCCCTTCTTACCGTTTTGATTTAGCCAAGCCCATTAAAAAAGACCAGTATTTGAACCGAATGGCGCAATTAGGACTCTACGGAAACCGAATTTCCGGCGACTCCGGCGAAGAAGATGCCACCGATGAATAGATTTTACCAAACCCTTTAGTATTTTTGTAACCTTAATAACACTATGAAACACATGATTGTAATACTGCTTCTGAGCAGTTTGTTGGGTCCCAAATGGATTCATGCCGATGAAGGCATGTGGTTGGTTCATTTAATTGGTCCAAAAACATATGCCAATATGCAAAAGAGGGGTTTAACCCTTTCTAAAGATCAGTTGTATGCAATTAATAAAAGCAGTCTAAAGGATGCAATTGCAATTTTTGGCGGCGGCTGCACCTCTGAAATGGTGAGCTCTCAGGGACTTTTGTTTACAAATCACCATTGCGGTTACGATGCCATAGCATCTGCCAGTTCCTTAGAACATAATTATTTAAAAGACGGATTTTGGGCAAAATCAAAAGATCAGGAAATTCCATGTCCGGGTTTAAGCGTTCAGTTTTTAATAAAAATTGAAGATGTAACGGCGGCCGTTAAAGAAAAATTAAAGGAATGGCCTGCTAAGCAATATGCCTCCAAACTGCCGGGCATTTTAATGGAAATGCAAAACACCGCCCAAAACGGAACCGAGTTTGAAGTTCGTATTTCGTCTTTTTTCAAAGGCAATCAGTTTTTGCAATTCACGTACCTTCGTTACAAAGACGTTCGTTTGGTTGGCACGCCTCCCGAAAACATTGGAAAATTTGGTGGAGACACCGACAACTGGGAATGGCCCCGTCATACGGGTGATTTTTCAATTTTCCGGGTTTATACAACGCCCGATGGTAAAGCCTCGGAATACAATGCCTCTAATATACCGTTTGTTCCCAAACACGTTTTACCGGTTTCTTTAAAAGGATATAAAGACGGCGATTATGCCATGATTTACGGATATCCGGGTTCTACCAACCGTTACGAAACTTCCTATGGGGTTCAGTTAAAAACCGATATTGAAAATCCAACCTTGGTGTCTTTAAGAGATGCGCGTCTTAAGTTTATGTACAATGAAATGGTTAAAGATCCAAAAGTAAAAATTCAACTGGCCAGTTCTTATGCCGGAATTGCCAATTACTGGAAATTTTTTGATGGAGAAAGCAAACAATTAATTAAACACAAGGTGTTTGAGAAAAAACAAAGCGAAGAAGAAAAATTTAAAATCTGGGCCAAAGACAAGCGTGAATACGACAGTTTGTTTAATAAGATGGAAGAGGTTTATCGCGACTGGCGCCCCTATTCAAAATCGCAAGTTTTTTTCAGAGAAGGCATTATGGGGTCTCCTTTAATTTCTTTTGCTGCCGGCTTAAAAAGCATGGATTTAGCATTATCAAATCCAAAAACTACCGAGGCAGAAAAAGAAAATATCCGCAAACAAGTACTGGGCGGCTACGAACGCTTTATTAATGCAGAAAACATTGCGTCGGATAAAAACATTTTGGCGTACATGTTAAAGCAATATGTATATGAAATTGAGGGCAAACAAACCCCCGGTTCGTTTTATCAAATGCTCAAATCAACCTATGGACCGCTTCAGGACGAAGAAACCTACAGGCGATTTGTTAAAAACGTGTTTGAACAAACCATGCTGCTCAACAAAGAAACATTTACCGGATGGATATCAAAACCCGACACGGCCGCACTGCACAAAGACCCTGCCTATAAAACAGCACGTATTTTTTTAGACAATTATCAGCAGTCTGTAGAACCTTACTTTAAAACCTTTAATGCGGCTAACTTTGCCTTAAACCATCTTTATCAAAAAGGAATCCTCGAACAAAAAAAAGGACAGGAATATTATCCGGATGCAAATTTTACAATGCGAATTTCGTATGGCAATGTTAAATCCTATTCTCCCAAAGACGCTGTTAAATACTCAGAAGTTTGTACAACCCGCGGAATTCTTGAAAAATACAAACCGGGCGATTACGAATTTGATGCCCCTTCCAAATTAATTGATTTAATTCAAAAACGTGATTTTGGTATATACGCAGATTCGAAACATAAAGATGTGGTGGTGAGCTTTATTACAACCAACGATATTACCGGAGGTAATTCCGGATCACCGGTATTAAATGCCAAAGGTGAATTAATTGGTCTTGCTTTTGATGGTAATTACGAGGCCCTGAGTCATAAAATTGCTTTTGATGCTGATTTAAACCGCACCATTTGTTTGGATGTAAGATATCTTTTGTTTGTAGTAGATAAATTAGGCGGCGCGACCAATATCATTCAAGAATTGCAATTAAAAAACTAACACCGGATTAATTTATGCAGGATAAATTCCGGTAAAATTTAGTTTGGGCTTAAAAAATAAATTACACCAATTTTAAAGGCGTTTGCGACGCTTTAAATGGACTTCGGTAGGTAACCGATTTGGGTTTTATGGTTTTTAAAACGGTTTGGATGGCCCATTGATTAATTCGTCCACGCGGATAAATCCATACTGTGAGGGGGCTGGGAACAGCGCCTACGGTAGATTTAATTTCTGCAGCGGTTCGGCCAAAATGAATTTTAGAAATTTGATGTACAATTGCAAAATCGATAAACCGATACAGTAAGTTTTGGTAAAGCTCCATATCCTCCAAGTTTGGGTCTAAACCAATGTAATGCGCATAAACCGATTGGGCGTTTTCGTGTATACAGGAACCAAACACAACCAGCCGTTCGTTAATAAAACCACCCAAAATTTGAAATGTATCTGGAAAACATGCATTTAAATTTGAAAAATACCCTTGTGGAAGTTGCAGCATTTTTATTTCGGATTTCTGAAAAACAGACTCGTATAAAGCATCCAACTCCGGGCTCAATGAGTTAACTTCATTTGGGGTTAACACTTTCCAATGCAAGGCGCTGGCTTTTTTTACAATGGATTTATAACGGTTCCTGTATTTTTTTTCAAACAAAGCAATATAATCTTCTATCCCGGAAAGTTTTTCTGGAATATCTAATACCATTTCGGGTTCAAGGTTTTGTATTAGTGGGCCCGGAAGGGTTTTCGAGCGAAGCTGGGAGTTAATACCAAAATCTTTTATTAAATCAACCTGCATTAATGCAGGAGAAGAAAAATTCAAATGAATGGCATCCAGTATTTTTTCAAGTATTTGAATTTGTGTGGGGTTAGAAATTTCAGGTACAAAGTAAAAACCATGGGTTCCACTGATGGTTTGGTTTCCAATGCAGTGCAGTTCAATACTGGCTTTATTGCCCAAACACGAACTTATATTGCGGCCAGCAGCATAGGCCATTCGGGTCCAAAATCCGGATTTTTGACGGCTTGAATCCGCGATACCCGAAAGGTTAAATTGCAACGATTGTAAAACAGCAACGCCAACACATTTCGAATTTAACATAACGCAGCAATACCGCTGTTTAAATGGACGGTTATGGCACCTTTCGAGTTCTTTTAAATAAAAGGATTGTAAAAAAAAAGGCAGCTGTTTACGATGAAAATCCCATTGCGATTGAATTGCATCGAGGCGTTCTTCAATTTGAATAATAAACGATTCAAACTTAAATTGGTGCATGACTTAAAACAGCAGACAAAAGTAAGGCAATAAGGTTACCAACATAAGCCTATGAATAACACCAAAGGTTAATAAATGTTTATTCGTTTTTGCGTTATACATTTATACTGCTTTGATGCTTTGGCCCGATACTCCCAAAATTGAACCGGTAATGCTTCGGGAACGTGTTATGTCAATAGCATCAAGAAGTTTTAAAGGAGAATTTAAAACACAAGCATTACGATGCGCTCTCAACAGCATTGATTTAACAACCCTCGAGGGCAAAGACACCGATCAAAGAGTTGTACAACTTTGTCAAAAGGCCGTGAACTGGAAAACCGCTGCGGTTTGCGTGTATCCGATAAACATTGCCCAAGCCAAACTGTTAGTAAATGGTTCTGGGGTTAAAGTTACTTCGGTTGCTGCCGGATTTCCATCGGCACAATTACCCTATAAATTGCGTTGTAAAGAGCTGGAATATGCGCTTTCCCAAGGAGCCGATGAAATTGATGTGGTTATGAACCGTAAATTATTTTTGCAAGGGCAATATAAAAAGGTTTACAAAGAAATTGAGGGATTTAAAAAATTATGCGGATCGGTAACCCTTAAAGTTATTCTTGAAACCGGTGAATTGGAACGATTGGAATTTATTCGTAAGGCGGCCGATATAGCATTGTATGCCGGTGCAGACTTTATAAAAACATCAACCGGTAAAACCTCGGTTTCCGCGCGCAACGATGTAGTTTATGTGATGATGGGAGCACTTGCGGAATACCATGCTCAAACTCAAAAAAAAGCAGGAATAAAAGCATCGGGCGGAATATCTACGTCCAAACAAGCATTGCAATACATGGCCCTTGCGTTAGAAGTTTTAGGTCCGGAATGGATGCATCCGCAATATTTTCGATTTGGGGCCAGCAGTTTAGCAAACGATATACAGTTACAATTACTTAAACAAACCCTGGGTGTTTATCCACACACCATGTATATTTCAACAGATTAAATATGAGTTCAACGGATGCAACCTGGAATTTCAGTTTAGCCCCTGAATCCAAAAAACTAAAATTTAATTCCTCCTACGGACATTTCATTAACGGTTCGTTTTTAAAACCGGAGGGAAAATTATTTCCGGTTATTAACCCGGCAACAGAACAAGAAATTACTCGAATTCCTTATGCAGATGCTGCAACGGTAAACCGTGCTTTTGTTTCTGCACGAAAATCCTACGAACGGTACTGGAAAAAAACAAGCGGATTGGAACGTGGTAAATACCTGTATAAACTGGCAGAACAATTGCAAGGGCTTTCAAGAGATTTTGCAGAAGCCGAATCGTTAAACACAGGCAAACCGATTCGGGAATCAAAAGGATTTGACATTCCATTAAGTATACAGCATTGCATGTATTATGCCGGGTGGGCCGATAAATGGAAGCATGTGCCCGTTTTTTCAAACCGTAAGCCATACGGTGTGGCAGCCCAAATTATTCCATGGAATTTTCCTTTATGGATGGCCATTTGGAAAATAGCCCCTGCACTGGCTTGTGGAAATACCGTGGTATTAAAACCCGCTGAAACCACGCCCCTTACGGCACTTATGCTGGCTAAGGTAATTCAGGAATGTGATTTTCCTCCGGGAGTATTTAATCTACTTTTAGGAGATGGAAAAACCGGAAAAATAATGCTACAGCACCCGGAGCCCGATAAAATAGCTTTTACAGGTAGTACTGAGGTTGGAAAACAAGTGCAACAAGAAGCCTTAAAGTTAAATAAGGGCTTAAGTTTGGAATTGGGCGGCAAAGGTCCACAAATTATTTTTGAAGACGCAACGCTGTCAGAGGCAATCGAGGGTGTTATTAAAGGTATTTTTTTTAATCAGGGTCAGGTTTGTTGTGCGGGCTCTCGGGTATTAATTCACGAATCGGTTGCTGAGGCTTGGACGGCCCAGCTAAAAAAACGTATTTCAAAAATTCGAATAGGAGACCCTATGGATAAAAATACCGAAATGGGCTCTCTGCATTCTAAAGTACATTATGAAAAAGTAATGCGCTTAATAAAAATTGGAAAATCCGAAAAGCAAACGTATTTTGAACATCCATTAGAATTGCCAAAAGCAGGGTATTTTTGCAAACCAACGGTTTTTACAAATATGAGTTCTACCCACAGCTTATCAAGAACCGAAATTTTTGGCCCCGTTTTAACCCTTCAAACATTCCGGAGTGTAACCGAGGCCATACAGATGGCTAATAACACTCCATACGGACTAAGTGCGGGTATTTGGACCACCGATATGGCACTGGCCAATGCGGTTTCACGCCAAATACAAAGCGGGGTAGTTTGGCTTAATTGTTTTAATGTGTTTGATCCTGCTGCACCCTTTGGCGGGTATAAAGAAAGTGGATTTGGAAGAGAAGGCGGATTGCAGGGATTGGGAGAATATTTAAAATGATGGAGAGGGTTTTAATATTAATTGGCCTTGTAGTAAGTATAAAAGCGCAACCATTTCCGGCAACCGATTCTATTTTTGATATCGACATGTTGTTGCATGAACGGTCCATTAATAAGGTGTTAAACGGCATACAGGATATTCAAGGCACTCAAACCTACACCTACCTGATTTTAAAAGGCACTTACCATTGGACGGTAACCTCTATGGCGGTTCATATTGAATCCGACAGCACGTATTTTAATGCGCTTGCAAAAGTTCATATTGCCGGAATCAATTACGAAGCTCCTGTTACCGGCCGAATGGATTTAACCTATCAGATGCAAAAAAATAAAATTCAGCTTAAATTAATGCGCGCCCCGTTTCAAATTAAAACGGAGTTGTTTGGCAAGCCCATAATTTTAAAAACCATTGAACTGGCAGATTACATTAAACAGCCTTTTGAGTTTGAGGGTCCTCAGTATGCCGAAACTTCTTGGCAAACCACAATGCCGGATGGATCCTATAAAAAAATTAAAATGACCACCTGTGCATGCAAATTAATACCGGAGCAAAAACGAGTTCGCGTCAAATGCAATTTAAACATTCAGGTATCCAACATTCCAAAAAAAATAAAAAATAAGTAATTTCACAAAGCAATGTACGTTTTGGTTAATTGGTTCTGGAAACATAATACCCCCCGCTGGATAATATATTTAATGGATTTGGGTTTAGTTTTAATGTCACTTACATTGGCCTTTTTAATCCGTTTTGATTTTCGAAATATTCCGCAGCAGGATTTAAAAAACATGCCACTCGATTTCACCTTAATACTTGGAATTCGGGCATTTAGTTTTTATTGGTCTAAACTATACAAGGGTGTTATCCGGTACACGAGTACAAAAGATGCATTGCGGATTTTTTTTGTAATTGCCAGCGGCAGTTTATTTGTAGAGGGAATTAATATTATTTTATGGTTGTACCAATTACCGGTATTTATTCTGCCGCATTCCATTGTAATAATTGAATTTTTACTCACTGCATTTTTACTCATTAGCTTGCGAATGTTTGCCAAAGCATCGTATTATCAATCCAAAAACAACCGATTAAAAAAAACCAGAGTTTTTATTTTTGGTGCCGGAGAGTCGGGGATACTTTCCAAACGCACACTGGATGGAGATTCCAATACATTTTACCAGGTTCTAGCTTTTTTTGATGACGACACTAAAAAAAATCAATTGCGAATAGAGGGCGTTCAGGTAATGTCGGTACAACGTTTAGAACCAATGTTAAAAAAACAACAGCCCGATGTATTGCTAATAACTCCTCAGGAACTAAAACCCGAACGTAAGCAAGCCATTACCGAACTTTGTTTTAAATACCAGGTAAAGGTTTTACACGTGCCTCCTGTTCAGTCCTGGATAAATGGTCAGTTGAGCGTTAAACAGTTTAAGCCTCTAAAAATTGAAGATTTACTGGAACGCGATTCTATCCAAATTGATCGAGCTCAAATAGATGCAACGCTTAATGGCAAATGCATTTTTATAACCGGTGCTGCCGGAAGTATCGGCAGTGCACTTGCCTTACAATGTGCCGAATACAAACCTAAACTTTTGGTTCTTTTTGATCAGGCCGAATCTCCTTTGTACGAATTGGAATGGAATTTAAAATCGGCTTTTCCCGAATTGTCGTTTGAAGTTGTGTTGGGAGACGTACGAAATGCCAATCGTATAAATCGGGTTTTTCAATACTTTAAACCCCAACTGGTTTTTCATGCAGCCGCCTATAAACATGTTCCGCTCATGGAACATAATCCTTCAGAATCTATTTTAACCAATGTTTTGGGGAGCAAATTGGTTGCAGATTATTCCTTTCAATATAATGTAGAACGCTTTGTAATGATTAGTACCGACAAAGCGGTAAATCCGACCAATGTGATGGGAGCCAGTAAGCGTATTGCCGAAATGTACGTACAAAGCTTGCAAAAACCCGGAGGTACAAAATTTATTACCACCCGTTTTGGCAATGTTTTAGGTTCGAACGGTTCGGTGATTCCAAGGTTTCAAAAACAAATTGAAAACGGAGGTCCCGTAACGGTTACACATCCCGAAATTACCCGATTTTTTATGACCATTCAAGAAGCAGGTGTATTGGTTATGGAAGCTTCGGCCATGGGTTCCGGCGGAGAGATTTTTGTATTTGACATGGGTAAACCCGTTCGAATTGCCGATTTAGCCCGTAAAATGATACAACTTTCCGGATTGCAACCGGATGTTGAATTACCAATAAAATATACCGGATTAAGGCCCGGTGAAAAATTGTACGAGGAGCTTCTGGCAAATGAAGAAAACACACTGCCAACCCATCATCCTAAAATTTTAATTGGAAAAACACGTCCGCTGGATGCCGGTTGGGTGCAATCACAGGTTACCGAATTAATCAACGCTTTTCAAACTCAGGATAATTTACATATCGTAAAGCTTATGAAATCTTTGGTTCCCGAGTATAAAAGCATGAATTCTGAATTTAAAATTCTAGATCATGAGTCTTAAAACCAAACTTGCAACAGCTCTGTTTTTATTTTTGTCGGTTTTATTGGTACGTGCCCAAAATCCGAAGCTAATTGTTTGGATTACCGTCGATCAAATGCGCTATGAAATGTTGCATCGTTTTAAACACCGCTGGACCCCTCAGGGCATGTTGCGCATTTTAAATCAGGGTTTTGTTTTTCACAATGCTCAATATAATTATATTCCAACCTATACCGGACCCGGTCATGCAAGCCTTTTTACAGGAACCAGCCCCAATGTTCACGGAATTATTGCCAATTCTTGGTTTAACCGATCTGCCGGAAAAATGATTTACTGCACCGAGTCGCAACAGGCCGTTCAATCAACGGCCAATTCGGCGCTTAAATCTCAATCCCCAGTAAATTTATTATCCAGCACGCTGGGCGATGAGTTACGGATTAACACCCACAATCAGTCAAAAGTAATTGCTGTATCGTTAAAAGACCGTGCTGCAATATTACCAGCAGGTCGCCATGGCAATGCGGCCTATTGGTTGGATGAAAGCAGTGCACAGTTTGTAAGTTCAGCCTGGTACATGAATGCGCTACCCAAATGGGCCATTTCCTTTAATCAGGATTTGGATATTTTAGGTCGTGTAAAAAAGGGATGGCAAACGTATGCACCCTTGCAAACCTATTCGGCATCAACAGCCGATGACATGTTTTACGAAGCTTCTCCAACCGGATCCGATAAAGCGGTGTTCCCCTACGTATACGACAAAAAACAAAATCCCGGAACCTGGATAAAGGGAACTCCGCACGGAAATTCCCTGGTTACCGATTTTGCAATTCAGGCAATAATTTCTGAAAAACTTGGTTTTGATGAATATTGCGATGTGTTATCCATCAGTTATTCCAGTACGGATATCATTGCACATGCAACCGGCCCCAGAGCAGTAGAAGTCGAAGACACCTACCTGCGCTTAAATTTTGAGCTAGAAAAGCTGTTTAAAATTTTAGATGAAAAACTCGGAGCTTCTAATTACCTGCTTGTATTGTCTTCAGATCATTCCGGAGGCGAGGTTCCGGCATACCTCGAGGCAAATAATCTGCCGGCCGGAATATTAACCGACACTCAGGTTTTAATCCATTTGCGAAAATTATTACAACATCAATTTTCAGACAGTTTGTTGGTTCAAACCGTTTGCAACAATCAGATTTATCTTAACCGCAACCGGATTAATGAAGCTGGTTTTGGGAACCTAATACTTCATAAAATTCAGGATGCTTTGTATGCATTAGATGGAATTGCTCAGGTATACACCGCCGAGGCCATTCAAACACAAGCATTTGCCGAGGCCTCAATGGCACAAAAAATTCAAAATGGATTTATGCCCCAGCGTTCAGGAGATTTGGTATACACGCTTAAACCGCAGTGGATGGATCATGAAGTACGCGGTACAACCCACGGCAGCGGATATATTTACGACACCCATGTGCCATTGCTTTTTGTAGGTTTTGGTATTAAAAAAGGCGCCTCTTACCAAGCGGTATCCATTACCCAAATTGCACCTACACTTTCAGAACTGCTAAAAATTACCCGGCCCAGCGGATGTACCGAAAAGCCCCTTTCTGAAATTTTAGAAAATCCTTAATAATGCATTTAAAACATCGAACGTAATAGTTCGACCGAGTGCAAGGATCCAAATGCAGGGATATGCCAGGCATAATAATCATGCAACTGATTAAACAAGGCTTTTCGCCGTTCGGAGGGCAGTAAAAATTTTAAAAGGTCTTCATGCAGGGCACGTTCAAACCAATAAGTATCTTCCTCACTTACAAAGGGGGTTCCGCTGGCCGAATCCTGAAAACAACCTTGTTGAATATTTAAAAACAGGGGCTTTTCGCTTGCATTTTTAAAAGGCTGTATACCCGAATGCACAATACAGCAGCTTAAAAAAGAAATATGCACTTGAAGAGAAAAATCGTTTCCTTCATAAAGGCACTGAATGTGGGAATCCAGAAGTTCGAAAAGTGCCCCGTCGGCTGGGGCATCTTTTAAAATGCGCCAGATAAGTTCTTGCATTAAATGAAAAATCATTAAATGCGATTCATTGATAAATTTAATGTCTTGAATTTCGCGAAGCGGTTTAATTTCTCGAATGGTGTAGTGAGAACCTCGACCGGGAGCTTTTAGTTCAAAGTCAAACATTTGAAGCGGTTGCAGCAATGCAGGATGTACCGCAGCTTTTTTACCCGGAAATACTACGGCACTTACGGGGCCTTCGCGTTCAAGCCAAAGTTGTATTATTTTACCACGGCCGGGCAGGGCAGTTTGCCTTAAAATACAACCCCGGTCTTTTAAAAACATCAGCGTAACACCACTATTTTTTGAAGGGCCGAAACCGTTCCTCCAGAATTAGAAGCTTGAATTAAATACAAACCCGAGGCAACAGGTTTTGAATACATATCGGTGGTATTCCACTCAACCTGACCTCCTTTTGATTTGCTTTCCCATATTAAAAACCCATTTTCATCGGTAATTCTGACCACTGCATTATCCGTGAGGTTTTTTACAATTACCGTACCGCTGTATCCCGGCCTAACAGGATTTGGAAAAACCACCAAGGTGTCCAATGTTGATTGACCTTCGGTATAAATGCTTTGGTAGCGTTGTAATCCAGATTCCGATTGAATGTACAGCTGCCCACGGGTTAAATCGTAATTTAAATCGAGAATTGAATTATCGTACAGCGGACTGTTTTGAGATGTAAAATGATGGATTTGGGTTTGACCGTCCGAACTAAAACAATACACACCGCCACTTAATGTGCCCATCCATTTATTGTTGGCCCCATCCACACAAATGGAGGTAACGGCTTCTCTGCCCAATAAATATTCTACATTGCCGTCTTGAACAATTTTAATGGGCTGACCGTCTAAATCAGGACTCGGTCCAAACAACCCGTTCGGATTGTAAAACACCCGAACTCCTGCTCCTGTACCCACCCATATATGGCCGTTTAAATCCTCTGCAATTGAATACACGGCATTTGATTCTAAATTACCGTTTCCAACTTCTTTGGTTAATACCTGGTAGTTAATTCCCTTAACCGGTGCAGCAAAATCATTGGAGTTGTATACGGTAATACCACCGTCCCGTTCGTGTAAAATCCAGATCAATCCGTTGCGGTCGGCCATTGTTTTGCGTGTAAATCGGGCTCCGTCAAATTCAAAATTTTGCAACAAGCCGTTGCTACGTTTAATAACACTTAAAAAACCTTTCTGATCGCTGTGGGCAAACCAAAGATTTCCTTCTGCATCCATGGACAAACCTGTACAACGCGGTTCTTTTGGTAATATCTGAGGCATTTGAGGGGTATTGGCGTTGTTGTACGTTTTTATTAGCTGATGCTTGCGATATTTTTGAATGCCATAAAACCAGGAGGCAACCCAAAAACTTGCAGTGTCTATTCGATCGGTAAGCACCGAACATACATCTACAAGTGGGGCATTACTTTCATCTATGGTTGGGGTATACAACCAAACGGAATCTATTTTTGAACTTATGCCCCTTCGAATGGCATTGTAGACTCCGGCATTACTTAAATAGGAGGGAGAAATTCGAACCTTGCTTTTATAAACATCAATATTGCCGGCAGTTCGTCCCCTCATGCCATCAATAGTTACGGGTAATTGTGGAAAAAACGGGTGGGTTCCTAAAGAACTGTATAGGCCAAAAAAAGAATCGGCAATCCAGGCGCAAACATTGGCCGTATGGTCTTTAACCAACACAGCGTCTATAATACTATAATAACGGGTTTGACCATTAAACGTGTTATTTTGCAGCAGAGTAGTTCCATTATTTGCATGCAGGCCCTTAACACTGTAATCATCAATAATTCCAATTATGGTATCGGCAGCATGTAATTTTAAAATCAAATGATTGTAAGGAATCGAGTTTACTTTAAACGGCTGCCACCCCGACGGTATTTTTTTATATAACGAGGCTTTTTGAGCGGTGTCACCGAAATTATATGAAATAAAAAAATGACGGTTGCAGTACACAATTCCGCTCAGTTGCTTTCGGGCAATGAAACTTGTATCCCAATTCCAGTTACGGTAATCGCCGGCATATCGTTTTTTAAAGGAGCAATACAACAACCCTTCCTCACTGGCTGCATACAACATGCTGTCGTTTAAGGCCACCTGCAACACATTTAATTCGGTTCCTTTGGATCCAATGTAATAAGTCTGTCTCTTATACACATCTCCGAGCCCACGAGACGTAGAGGAATC